>JAOPXW010000409.1 GCA_025964935.1 Friedmanniella sp.
GTCGTGCCGCGCGGGACCAGGGTGGTCGCCACCTCCACCTGGGTGTCCCGCTCCCGGCCCGCCAACAGGTCCACCAGCAGGTCGGCCGCCCGGGTCGCGATCTCCGCGACCGGTTGCCGGATCGTGGTCAGGTCCGTGAGCGCCGCGACCGGATTGTCGTCGATCCCAATGACCGAGACGTCCTCCGGCACCCGCAGCCCCGCTCGCCGCAAGGTCCGCATGGCCCCCAGGGCAACCTCGTCGGAGTGGGCGAAGACCGCGGTCGGCGGGTCGGGAAGGCTCAACAGCTGGGCCATCGCCCCCGCCGCGGCCTCCCCGCCCCAGGGGCTGCTCAGCAGGAGCGCCTCGTCGACGGGCAGGTTCCGAGCCGCGAGGGCCCGGCGGAACCCCTCCGCTCGGACGGACCGGGTGGGCCAGTCGGGCATCTCGGAGTCCACCGCGTCGATCATGGCGATCCGGGTGTGCCCGAGCAGGACCAGGTGGTCGACCGCCTGACGGACGGCTTCCACGTCGTTGATGCAGACGAAGGGGTACGACACCATCTGACCGCCAGCGGCGAGCAGCTGCACCCCCATCAGGTTGAGACGTTCGAGCTCATCGCTGTTCACCGGAAGGCAGACCACGATGACGGCGTCCACCTTCCGACGGGCCGGGAGGTCTGCGAAGAACCGGTGGCGGGCTTCGGCGTCCTCCACCTGGTAGATCAAGATGTCGAAGCCCTCCCGTCGGAGCCTGATCTCCAGTGACTCCACCATGGCCGCGCAGATCCAGTAGGACAGGTGGGGAACCACGATGGCCACCCGCTTCGTGGCGCCCCGCGCCAGGTTCGAGGCGGCGGGCGAGACGACGTAACCCAGCTCGTCGGCCGCCGCCAGGACCCGCCGCCTGGTCGGATCCGACACGCCCTGGGCACCACTGAGGGCCCGGGAGACGGTGGCCATGCCGACGCCCGCACGCGCGGCCACATCCTTCATGTTGATCTCGGGGCGGACTGTCGGCATGCCGTCATCCTAGGGACGCGTCGCTCGCCGGGGGTCTTCGTCCCCTGAACGGCCCGTCTGCGCGCAACAACACCGTTGTGGAGAAGATCCGGCCCGGTAGTCCACGCCGAATCTTCTCCAAACCCGCCGCTCACGCCAGATGAAGCCGTGCACCGACCGTCACAAGCCCTCCCGGAACCAGCGCACCCCATCACCCCTAGCGAACCCCCCTTTTCGGGCGTAACGTGGCTAGACAGGCAAACCTCAACGGGGAGGTGTTCTGCGTGTTGGAGCGCAGCGAGGTGCACGTGAACGTTCCCGCGGCCGACCTCAAGCGGGCCCGGGCTTTCTACACCGACAAGCTGGGGCTGACGCCGGTGGCCGAGGACGACTACAGCATCAGGTTCGCGACCCCGGCAGGGTCCTGGTTCCAGGTCTACGAGACCTCGTACGCCGGCACCGGCAAGCACACCGTCGCCCAGTGGGACGTGGCCGACCTGGCCACGACGGTCGCCGAGCTCCACGACGCCGGGGTGGGTTTCGAGCACTACGACATGCCCGGGGTCACCTGGGACGGCGACATCGCCAACGCGGGCGGGATGCGGATGGCGTGGTTCACCGACAGCGAGGGCAACGTCATGTGCCTCGACGAGCGCCCACCCGGCTGAGCCGGCCCCCACGGGGCGGCCGTTCCACGGTCGCCCAGGACCGACGCCCCCCTCGTCGGCCGCCTCGGCCGCCGCCGGCGGCCGCCACAGGAGATGTTCGGCGCGAGCGGGCTCGCGCCTGGCTGGAGGGGAGCACCATCGTGTTCGTGCAGGTGATCAAGGGGAAGGTGAACGACGCGTCCGCCGTACGCGGTTCGCTCGAGACGTGGGCCAGGGACCTGGCTCCCGGGGCCGAGGGTTGGCTGGGCAGCACGACCGGAGTGACCGACGACGGCACTCTGATCGCGGTGGCCCGGTTCGACACCGAGGAGCACGCCCGCCGCAACAGCGATCGGCCCGAGCAGGGTCAGTGGTGGGCGGCCACGGAGCGCCTCTTCGACGGCGACGTGACCTTCGAGGAGAGCACCGAGGTGGACGACTTCGTGGTCGGGGATCCCGACTCCGCCGGCTTCGTCCAGGTCATGCAGGGCCAGGTCACCGACCCGGTCCGCTCCCGGGAGCTGATGCGGCAACGCCCCGCCGACTTCAGACAGCTCCGCCCCGACATCTTGGCCATCCTGGGCCTCGCCCACCAGGACGGGCGCTGGACGAGCGTGGCCTACTTCACCTCCGAGGCCGAGGCCCGCCAGCACGAGAGCCAGGAACCCCCCGCCGAGTTCGTCGAGATGATGAAGCAGATGACCGCGATCAGCGTCGGCCCGCCCACCTTCCACGACCTGCGTCAGGTGTGGTTCCAGTCACCAGACTCGGCGCGAAAGGGGGCGATGGCCGATCACTGACCGACCTACCGGTGCGCAGGTCACCTTCGGGGTGACCTGCGCCGTGGCCACCCTGGTCGTGGGGCTGCAGCTGGCCCAGGACTGGCAGGCGGTCTGGGACCCCCCCGGCACCGTCGAGCCTTCCCACGCCGTCCGGGTCTGGCGGTTCTTCAGCTACTTCACCACCCAGTCCGCGCTGCTGGTCGCCGTGACCTCGCTGACCCTGGCCCGGCGCCCGGACCGAGACGGACGGCTCTGGCGGGTGGCCCGCCTCGACGCCCTGGCCGGCATCACCATCACCGGTCTCGTGCACTGGTTCCTGCTGCACCCCCTGGACCACTGGCACGGCTGGCTCTGGATCTCCGACACCGTGATGCACGTCGTCGTCCCGATCCTGGCCGTGCTGGGCTGGCTGGCGTACGGCCCCCGGCGGCGGGTCACCGGCCGGGTCGTCCTGCTCGCCCTGGTCTGGCCCCTGGTCTGGCTGGCCTGCACCCTGGTCGTCGGGGGCCTGACCGGGTGGTACCCGTACTTCTTCCTCGACGTGCGCGAGAGCGGGGCGGGCGTCGTCACGGTCTACGCCGTGGCCATCCTGGTCGTCCTGCTGCTGGCGTCCTGCCTGTTCTGGCTGGGCGACCGCTGGCTTCCCGGCCGGCGGCCGTCGACCAGCCCCGCCCGACGCGCCGCCCACCCCAGCCCCGGCGTACGGCCCCGGACCTAGCCGGGCGCGGCGTCCTCCCGCCGCCGGTCATCCAGCAGCCTCTGGTGATCGGCCCGCAGCCGGGTGTTGTCGTCCTCCAACTCCAGCACCCGGGCCACGCCGGCCAGGTTGAGACCGGCCGCGAGCAGCCCGGTGATGCGGTGCAGCCGCTCGATGTCGTCGGCGCTGTAGAGCCGGGTCCCACCGGCGGAGCGGGACGGCTCCAGCAGCCCGCGGCGCTCGTACAGCCGCAAATTCTGCACCCCGGTGCCCACGAGGGCTGCGGTCACCGAGATGCCGAACACGCCCTGAGCCGACTCGACCTCCCGCCCCGGGGGAACTTCTCGCTGCGCCACACTTGCACCTTATCGGCGGTCAGTGCTATATAAAAGGTGTATCAGCCACTACAGATAGTGGCGCGCAGCGACACCAACGACCCGAAGGGAGAAGCACCCCATGTTGATGCGCACCGACCCGTTCCGCGACCTCGACCGCCTCACCCAGCAGGTGTTCGGCACCGCCGCCCGACCCGCGCTGATGGCGATGGACGCCTGGCAGGACCACGACCGGTTCATCGTCGAGTTCGACCTCCCCGGCATCGACGCCAGCTCGATCGACCTGGACGTCGAGCGCAACGTGCTCACCGTGCGAGCCGACCGCCCGGCCCGCGAGGGCATCGAGGAGCTCGTCGCCGCAGAGCGCCCGCGAGGGGTGTTCAGCCGCCAGCTGATCCTCGGTGACAACCTCGACACCGACGAGATCACCGCCGGCTACGAGAACGGCGTCCTCCGGCTCGAGATCCCGGTGGCGGAGAAGGCCAAGCCGCGCAAGATCACGGTCAGCACGGCTGATGACCACCGGGTGATCAACGCCTGACCCCCGGCACGGGGGCCGTCCGCGACCACCACGGACGGCCCCCCACGCCGCCCCGCGGCCCGACCGGTCACCGTCGGATAACGCTGCCACCCCCGAGCACGCCGAGTCGCGCCGGACCCTAGGCTTCACCCCATCACCGGAACCGCGGAGCGTGGGGACGCGAGGCGGGCCCGGTTCGGCGTACACACGGGGGAACAGTGGCTCGAGGGGTGGGCGGCAGCGTGGCCGCAGACTGCAGCATCACGGTCGAGCGCCGCGAGGCGCACCCCCGACGCCGCCCCGCACGCCGAGCCCCGGGGCTCCTCCTGAGCCTGCTGCTGGTCGCCACCACCACCGTCATCACCGCCGCCGCCATCCCGCCGGCTCCGGCGGCGGCGCGCGGGCAGGCCCAGCAGACCGTCCTGCCCCCCGGGTTCCAGGACACGGTCGCCCTCAGCGGTCTGGACAGCCCGACCGCCGTCCGGTTCAGCCCGGACGGACGGGTCTTCGTGGCCGAGAAGAGCGGCGTGATCAAGGTGTTCGACTCGCCGGCCGACCCCACCCCCGGCGTCTTCGCCGACCTCAGCACCAACGTCGACAACTACTGGGACCGTGGCCTGCTCGGCCTGGCCCTGGCCCCCGGGTTCCCGGCCGACCCGCACATCTACGTCCTCTACACCTACGACCACGAACTCTTCTCCGCCGACCCGGCGCCGAAGTGGGGCACCGCCGGGATCCTCTCCGACTCCTGCCCGACCCCGCCCGGCCCGACCAAGGACGGCTGCGTCGCGAGCGGGCGGCTGTCCCGGCTCACCGCGGCGGGCAACACCACCACCGGCTCGGAACAGGTGCTGGTGGAGGACTGGTGCCAGCAGTTCCCCAGCCACTCGATGGGCAGCCTGGAGTTCGGCCGCGACGGCGCCCTCTACGCCAGCGGGGGCGACGCGGCCAGCTTCTCCTTCGCCGACTACGGCCAGGTGGGGAACCCGCTCAACCCGTGCGGGGACCCGCCGACCGGGGCCGCCACCACGCTCACCCCGCCCACCGCCGAGGGCGGCGCGCTCCGCAGCCAGGACCTGCGGTCCCCCGACGACCCGGTCGGTCTGGACGGGACGATCATCCGGGTCGACCCCGCCACGGGCGAGGGCCTGCCCAGCAACCCGCTGGCCGCGGCCACCGACGCGAACGCCCGCCGGATCATCGCCCACGGACTGCGCAACCCGTTCCGGTTCGCGGCTCGCCCGGGCACCGACGACCTGTGGATCGGGGACGTCGGCTACGGCCGCCGGGAGGAGATCGACATCCTCCCCACCCACGGCGTGGTCAAGAACTTCGGCTGGCCCTGTTACGAGGGCAGCTCCGTCCAGCCGAGCTACCAGAGCGCCGGGCTCAACCTGTGCCAGCCCCTGTACGCCGACCCGACCCTGGTGACCAAGCCCTGGTTCTCCTACAGCCACAGCGGCCAGGTCGTCGCGGGCGAGGCCTGTCCCACGGGCAGCTCCTCGATCACCGGGGTGGCCTTCGCTCCGACCACCGGCTCCACCCTCTACCCCACCGCCTACCGCGGCGCCCTGTTCTTCGCCGACTACAGCCGCGACTGCATCTGGGTGATGCCCCGCGGCGCCGACGGGCAGCCGGACCGGGCCCGGGTGCAGACGTTCGCGGCCGGCGCCGCCAACCCGGTCAACCTGCAGTGGGGGCCCGGCGGCCGCCTGTACTACGTCGACGTGGAGGGCGGGGCGATCCGCACGATCAGCCACGTCACCAACCTGAGCCCGCTCGCCGTCCTGACCGCCAAGCCCACCTCCGGCGTCGCGCCCCTCACCGTCGCGTTCGACGGCTCGGCGTCCTCGGACCCCGACGGGACACCCATCACCTACGCCTGGGACCTGGACGGCGACGGCGCGTACGACGACGCGACAGCGGCCAGGCCGACCTGGACCTACACCCGGCCGGGCGCCGTCACGGCCCGGCTGCGCGTCACCGACGTACGCGGCGGCACCGGCACCGCGGCCACGGTCATCACCTCGGGCAACAGCACCCCTTCGCCCACCATCCGCACGCCGCTGGCCGGGACCCGCTGGAAGGTCGGCGACACGATCCGCTTCTCCGGATCGGCCACCGACGCCCAGGACGGCGTGCTGCCGGCCTCGGCCCTGACCTGGGCCCTGGTGATGCGGCACTGCCCGTCGACCTGTCACTCGCACACCGTGCAGACCTTCAGCGGGGTGAACGCGGGCAGCTTCGTCGCCCCGGACCACGAATACCCCTCGCACCTCGACCTGCGGCTGACCGCGCGTGACTCGGGTGGCCTGACCCGGACCAAGGTCCTCGCGCTGTACCCCCGGACGGTGAAGCTCACCTTCGCCACCAGCCACCCCACCGGGCTGTCGCTGGTGGTCGGTGACACCAAGAGCCGGGCGACCTTCACCCGTACGGTCATGGTCGGCTCGGTCAACAGCATCAGTGCGCCGTACCGGCAGAAGAAGGGCACCCGCTCCTACAGGTTCTCCTCCTGGTCGGATGGGAAGGCCCGGACCCACAACATCAAGGCGCCCTCGACGGCCAGGACCTACACCGCCCGCTACCGCTGACGGCTCGCGCCCGGGCTGGCCGCCCCTGGCGGTCCCCCCGTGGTTGTCCACCGGCAGGTTGATCGATAAAGTGGGGCGGTGCCGCGCTCCGAACCCGACCCCGATGCCGGGCCCCGCCGCGCCCTGACCCTGCAGACCGTGGCCGAGGAGGTCGGGGTCTCGCGGACGACCGTCTCCAACGCCTACTCCCGACCAGAGCGGCTGACCGCCGAGCTTCGCGAGCAGATCCTGGCCACCGCCGAGCGCCTGGGCTACGCCGGACCCAACCCCCTGGCCCGGAGCCTGCGGGTCGGCCACACCGGGGCGGTCGCCGGGCTGGTCGGGGTCGACCTGGCGTACGCCTTCACCGACCCGGTGGCCATCGAGTTCTGGCGCGGGGTGTCCCAGTCCTTCGAGACCGCCGGGGTCGGTCTCCTGCTGCTGCCGGTCTCGGCCCAGCCCGAGACCGGGGAGCAGGCGCTGCTCAACGCCAACGTCGATGGCGTGATCAGCTTCGCCCTGCCCGGGGGCGACGTCCGGCCCGGCCTGGCCCGCCGCCGCCACCTGCCCCTGGTGGTGGTGGACTCCGAGCCGGTCCCCGGCTGCGCCTGGGTGGGGATCGACGAGGTGGCCTCCGTCGCGCTGATGGCGCGCCACCTGACCGACCTGGGCCACCGCCGTATCGGGATCGTGAGCTTCCCGTTCGAGCGCGAGCCCGGCCACCGGCCCGGCCTGCACCACGGCAGCGCCGCCTCCTCGATCTGGGTCCTGCGCGAGCGACTGGCCGGTGTCCGGCTCGGTCTGACCGCCGCCGGCATCGCCTGGGAGAGCGTCCCGGTTCAGGAGGCCCGGGCCAACACCGTGGCCGACGGCCGGACCGCCGCGCGTGCACTGCTGGCCGCCGAGCCCTGCACCGCCCTGCTCGCCTTCAGCGACCAGCTCGCTCGGGGCGCGCTGCTCGCGGCCGACGATCACGGGCTGCGCGTGCCCGAGGATCTCTCGGTCGCCGGGTTCGACGGGATCCCGGTCCCCGGCGAGCGCCGGCTCGACCTGACCAGCATCG
>JAOPXW010000040.1 GCA_025964935.1 Friedmanniella sp.
GCGCTGACCGCCGGGTTGTTCTGGCAGTTCCTGGTCGTGCTCTTCCTGGTGCGCCGAGAGCAAGGCTCCCTGCGGTGGACAGTCGTCAAGGATGCGTTGTGGCTGCACGCGCCGCGCCGGCCGAAGAATGGACGGCGCGGCGGCTGGATCTGGTTGGTCGTCATCCCGTTGATCGTCGGCCTCGCAGCCAAAGAGTTGCTGCCCAACCTGCCCACACCAGCAACCCGGGACCTTGGCCTGTTCCTGCAGTCCCACGCCGGACAGACGTTCATGTCCTCGAACTGGGGTTGGCTCGCCATCATCCTGGCGCTACAGATCCTCAACACGGTCCTCGGCGAAGAACTGCTCTTCCGCGGCCTTCTTCTCCCGCGCATGCACGGCACTTTCGGCCGCTGGGACTGGGCCGCCAACGGGGTCCTGTTCGCGCTGTACCACCTGCACGTGCCCTGGGTGATTCCGCAGACCTTGCTCGACAGCTTGCTCCTCGCTTACCCCTCCAAGCGATACCGCAGCGCTCTGATCGGGATCGTCGTTCATAGTGCGCAGAGCCTCTACTTCAGTGTCCTCGTCACCGCGCTCGTCCTGCGATGACCGCGTGAACGAGGTCGGGTGACCCCGCCGATGACTGCGACCATTCAAGGCGATGGCGTCGCCGCTCCCGGTCGAATCGGCGCGAGCTGTTTGGCCACGAGCCGCTCCTGCCGTTGTCGGACGGGATGCGGCTGACCGAGCAGCGGGCCCGACGGCTCGGCTACCGGCCCCCGGGACGCCGCCAGACCAGCAACGCAGCCAGGACGAACGCCGCCATCGAGGGCAGATCGGCGGTGGTCAGGCCGTGGGTCGGGGTGATGATCACGAGCACCCGCCCCTCGACGGGGTGGTTCACCAACAGCCACGTCAGCCCGGCGACGACGAGGAAGATCACCACGGCCATCCGGGCGCTCAGACCCCGGCGCTTCTCCGCCACGCACACCCCCGTCCCAGGCCCTCGGAGCCGGCCGACCGCCCGCTCCGCCAGGTCCTGTCTGCAGGGTGCAGCGGCCACCCGTCCGATCTGGCCAGAAAGGCGGTCCTCAGGGGGACCGCGGCGTCTGCCCGACGGCTCGGGTATCTCCCGCCCGTCCGACGCCTCCGAGATCATGACGCACCGTCCGGCCCCGGGAACGGAGACCGTGCGGCGGAACCAGGCCCCCGGGGGACAGTCATGGCAGGGAACGAAGTGGAGGCGCCCCCACGGGTGCCCCGCAGCGAGCACGAGGACGTCGGCCCGTACGACCGGTGCGTCCTGCTCCCACTCACGCCCGCCGTGGGTACGGCCCAGCCGGTCCGCCTGCGTCCGGTGCTGCACGGCCGGGAGCGGGCCTGGCTGGCCGTGCAGGTCGGGCTGGTGGTGGCCGGTCACCTGCTGCTGGTCGGCTGGCTGGTGGCCGGGCCGCCGCGTCCGGGTCAACCCACACCGGGGGTGGCGGGGCTGGCCTGCCTGCTGGCCCTGATGCTGGTCGAGGCCATCCGGACCGCCCAGGCCCTCGGTTTGTCGGTTCTCGCCCTGGCCGCGGCGGACCCGGTCGCCACCACCCCGGCGCCGGGGCTGCGGGTGGCCGCCCTCACCACCATCGTGCCCGCCGTCGAGCCGATCGACCTGGTCCGGCGCACGCTGGTCGCGCTCGGGGAGATGGCCTACGAGGGTCCGGTGGACGTCTGGGTGCTCGACGAGGGCGGCGACCCGGCGGTCCGGGCCATGGCGGCCTCGCTCGGGGTCCGCTACTTCACCCGGCACGGTCGGCCCGAGCTCAACACCACCGCCGGGCGCTTCCGGGCCCGGACCAAGGCCGGCAACCACAACGCCTGGTTCCGCGACCACGGCGCCGCCTACGACGTCGTCGCCCAGGTCGACCCCGACCACGTGCCCCGCGCCTGCTTCCTGGCCCAGACGCTGGGCTACTTCCGCGACCCCGACGTCGGCTTCGTCGTCGCCCCGCAGGTCTACGGGGACGCCTGGCTGAGCCTGGCCCGGCACGGGGCGGCCGCCCAGGGCTACCTGTTCCACGGGGTGGTGCAGCGGGGGGCCAACCGGCTGGGGGCGCCGCTGCTGATCGGCACCAACCACGTCTACCGCACGAGCACCTGGGCCCAGGTCGGCGGCTACCAGGACTCGATCATCGAGGACCACCTGACCTCCATGACGGTCCAGACCTCGACCAACCCCGCCACGGGTCGGCCCTGGCGCGGTGTCTACACCCCCGACGTGGTGGCGGTCGGGCAGGCGCCGGGCACCTGGACCGACCTGTTCGCCCAGCAGCGGCGGTGGGCGTACGGGGCCGCCGAGATCGCGCTGCGGCACACCCCCCGGCTGCTGGGGCGGATGCGGCCCGGCCAGCGACTGGTCTACGTGCTGCTCCAGTCCTTCTACCCCGGGGTTGCGCTGAGCTGGGTCCTGTGCTTGGCGGTGACCTCGGCGATGCTGCTGGGCGTGGTGCCGGGCGGGCCGGACGCTCGGGTCTGGGGGCTGCTCTGGGCACTTTCGGTCGCCGCCGACGTCGGTCTGCTGCGGTGGCTCCGGCGGTTCAACCTGAGCGCCCGCGAGCGCAGCGAGTCCGGGCTGCACGGGTTCGTGACCACGCTGTGCACCGCGCCCGTCTACACCGCGGCCGTGGCCGGCGCGGCGCTGCGCCGACCGCTGCGCTACGTCGTCACGCCGAAGGGCGCCCCGGCGGGAGAGACCGCAGCCGCCTTCCGGGGGCACCGCCGCTGGCTGGGGCTGGTGGCCGCTGCCGTGGCGGGGGGTGCGGTGCTGTCCCCCCAGCCGTCGGTCGCCTGGGCCTGGGCCGGGGTCAGCATCGTGGCCTGCCTCCTGCCGCTGCTGAACGGGAGGCGTCATCGGGCGGGTCATCCCGGGTCGGCGGACACCTCGACGGTCGTCGAGCCGTGCCGGCCGGCGTCGTAGCCGCCCACCACGTACACCTGGCGGCCGACGACCGCAGCCCCCAGGCCGGCCCGGGGCGAGGTCAGGGCCGGGGGGTCGTCCGTGCCCGGGGCGGCCCCGAGGCACGTCACCTCGGACCGGAACCCGGTCGCGGTCTGACCGGCCAGCAGGCAGGGCCCGCGGCCCGGCCACCAGACCGCCGCCGGCGCAGAGGCGGCCACCAGGTCCCCGCCGGCCTTGACGCTCCGGGACTGCACCACGTCGACGGCGGCGAACGCCGGGGCGGCCAGGTTGGGGTCGCGGCCGCCCAGGAACCAGACCGTGCCGTTCTCGTCGGTGGCCGCCGCGAGCTTCTCCCGGGCCCGGGACAGGGTGCCCAGGGTCCGCCAGCGGCCGCCCTCCAGGACCCAGACGTCGGGCTTGGCCTGGCTGTCGGGGCCCACCCCGCCACCGAAGACGAGCCGGGCCCCGTCCCAGACGGCCGCCCCGGCCCCCCGGGGCTCGGGCAGCGGAGTGTCGGCCACCCAGCGGGCGGTCGGGCTGTCCAGCCGGTAGACCGTGGCGACCGAGCCCGCCGCGGCCAGGCCGCCCAGCACGAACAGCTGGTGGCCGTTGCTGACCAGGGCGGCGTGGCTGAGCGGCACCGGGAGGGCCGGCCCGGCCCGCCAGGTCCGGGTGCCGGGGTCGTAGATCTCCACGGCATCGAGCTGCCCGCGACCCTTGTCCGCCGCCACGCCCCCGGCCACCCAGAGCCGGCCGTCGAACTCGGCCACCCCGGCGGCCTCCAGCGCGGTGGGGAGCGGGGGCAGGGCGGTCCAGGCCGGGGCGGACCACGGCCGCCAGACGAGCAGGGCGGCGACCAGGACCGCGACCGCCACCAGCGACGCCCCCAGCCACAGCGGCCGGACCGGGAGCCGGGACCACGGTCGGGACCCCGAGCCGGTGAGCCGCCCACCCGCTTGCTGCCGGTCGTCCCGGAGGTCGCGGTCGTCTCGGAGGTCGCGGTCGGCCCCAAGCTCGCCGTCGGCCCCGGGCGACGGCTCGAGGGGCAGCCGCGGTCGGGTGATGGTGGCCGGGCCACCGGCCCGGCGGGCCAGGTAGATGGCGCCCTCCACCTCCGCCCGCATGCTGGGGGTCTGGTGGGGGGTCACGGACCGGACCTCGTCGAACACGTACTCGTAGAGGTCGTCCACCGAGACCCGGCCGTCGCCGTCGAGGTCGGCGAGCCCGGTGGCCAGGCCGTTGACGAGGGCCCGCGTGAAGACCGACGACCCGGCCCCGGTCTGCTCGCCGTGGTCACCCTCGAAGGCGTACTCCATGGCGGTGGAGGCGGTGATGACGATCCGGCCGCGGCCCGACAGACGCTCGGTGACGTCGACGTTCTGGGCCGCCTTGGATCCGAGGCGGCCGAAGGCGCCGCTGTAGCAGCAGTCCAGCAGCAGCACGATCCGGCGCGACCGGCACCTCTGCATCTGCTCCTCCACGAACTGGGCGGACAGCCCGGTGGCGGCGAGCCGGCCCAGCTTGGTGTTGCGGGCCGCGAAGTAGAGGCGCCCGTCCTCGTCCTTGACGCCGTGGCAGGAGAAGTAGACGAGCAGCAGGCTGTCCCGGTGCTGGTCGGCGAAGAACGCCTCGATCTCCTCGGCCGCCTCGTAGCTCTGGCCGTCGATCAGGGTCTTGACCGTGAAGTCGCCGATCGTCGGGTCCTGCAGCACCTGCTGGACCGCACGGGCGTCCTCCGCCGGGGCCCGCAGCGCGACCAGGCCCGGGTCCTCGTACGTCTGGGTGGCCACGACCAGCGCGTGCCGCCCCGGGGGGCTCAGGGCCTACTCCGGCCCGGGCTGCGCCTGGTCGCCGTGCTTGGCCAGCCAGGCCCCGACCACGGCCTCCCGCTCCAGGTCGCTGGCGGCCGAGAGCTCGAGGGTGTCCCCGTCCATCGTGACCTTCAGGCTCCGGCTGGACCGACCGCTCAGCCAGGTGCCGGCCGAGGAGACGATGCTGGTCAGCAGGCCCGGGGTCTGCAGCAGGGTCACCAGCAGCCCGCCGGCCATCAGCAGCTCCGCGCCCTTGCTGCCGGGGGGCGCGGTCCCGCCACTGAGCGCGGTGACGTCCTCCACGTCCAGGTCGAGCAGCCGTGACCGCAGCCGACGCGCGTCGGCGTCGAGCTCGGTGGGGTCCGCGTCGGCATCGCCGAGCTCCAGGGTCAGCTCTCGCGTCTGCGCCACGGTGGTCCCCTCCCGACGTTGCCTCCTGAGAAATTCTAGGCCCGGCCGCGTACGGCGGCGAGACCCTTTTCTGCCCGGGTGGGAACGGGGGCGGCGGCGTCAGCCGAAGCCGCGAAGCGCCGCCTGACCAGGCGCCGCGGGTGACATTCGACCGGCCCCCCGGCTGGTCGGGACGGCCGGTCGGTGCCACGATGACCAGGTGCGGATCCTCTTCTGTACGACGGCCGGCTCGGGTCACTTCGAGCCGCTGCTCGCGGTGCTGCGGGCCTGTGCCGCGGCCGGTCACCAGGTGGCGGTGGCGGCTCCGGCGTCGTTCGCCGCCGAGGTCGCCCGGGCGTCGGTCGAGCACCGGCCGTTCGCCGACGTGTCGCGGTCGGCGATGGGGGCCGTGTTCGCGCGGCTGCCGGAGATGTCGATGGTCGACGCCAACCGGACTGTGCTGACCGAGGTCTTCGGGCGGCTCGATGCCCAGGCGGCGCTCCCCGGTCTGCTGGCCACGATCGCGGACTGGCGGCCCGCGCTGCTGGTGCGGGAGCCGTCCGAGCTGGCCTCGCTCGCCGCCGGTGCCGTCCACGGCGTTCCCCAGGCCCAGATCGCCATCGGGCTCAGCGACATGGATCGGTGGGCTTTCGATCTCCTGCCGGAGCCGCTGGCCGAGCTGGACCGGGTGGCCGGGCTGCCGGTCGGTCGGTCGCTGGAGCTGCTGCGGGAGACGCCGGTGTTGACCAGTGTGCCCCAGCTCCTCGACCGACGTCCGGCGGCTGGGGCCACCGAGGCGGAGGGGGTGGGCGGTGGCGCCCCGGTCCACCGCTACCGCGACCTGCCGCCCACCGCCGCCCCGGACCTGCCGCCGGCCTGGGGGCGGGCGGAGGACCCGCTGGTCTACGCGACGTACGGCTCGGTCGCCGGCGGGCTGGCGCCGATGGCCGACGTCTACCGGGGGACGCTGCAGGCCCTGGCCGGGCTGCCGGTACGGGTGCTGCTGACCACCGGGCGCGGCCTGGACCCCGAGTCGCTGCGACCCTGGCCCGCGAACGTCTGGGTGGAGCGCTGGTGGCCCCAGGCGGCGGTGCTGCCGCTCGCGGCCCTGGTGCTGGGGCACGGCGGCTTCGGCACGACGATGGCCGCGCTGGCCTCGGGGGTCCCGCAGGTCGTGCTGCCGCTGTTCGCCGCCGACCAGTTCCTCAACGCCGACCGGGTGCAGGACGTGGGGGCCGGGCTGGTGGTGACCGGCGGTCCGACGGGGACGGCCGGGCTGCCCGCCGCCGTACGCCGGGTCCTCGCCGAGCCGGACTTCCGGCACCGGGCGGCCGCGGTCGCCGCCGCGATGGCGGCCCTGCCCGACGTCGCCACCTGCGTACCGGTCCTGGAGGACCTGGCCCAGTCTTGAGCAGAACTTGATCGTGCGTGAGCCCGATGTCGACCTCGGCGGGTTTGGCTGGACCCGTGATCACCGATCCCACCGCCTGGCCGCCCCAGCTCGGGGACGCGACCGGCACCACCGGCACCCAGCCCACGACCGGCGACACCACCGGCACGGGGACGACCTCAGGCCCCGGAACCATGCCGGTCCGGTAGCCGACGCTCCTGACCCCGGCACCGCCGGGGGGTCCGGCAGGATGTCGCCATGACCACCGTCGCCCCCGGAACGACCGCCCTCGACCGCGACTGGTGGAAGACCGCCACCGTGTACCAGATCTATCCGCGAAGCTTCGCCGACGCCAACGGGGACGGGATGGGCGACCTCCCCGGCATCACCTCCCGGGTCGACTACCTCGCCGCGCTCGGCGTGGACGCCGTCTGGCTGAGCCCGTTCTATCCCTCCGCCCTGGCCGACGGGGGCTACGACGTCGACGACTACCGCGACGTCGACCCGCGGCTCGGAACCCTGGCCGACTTCGACACGATGGCAGCCGCCCTGCACGCCGCCGGGATCAAGGTCATCGTCGACATCGTCCCCAACCACACCTCCAACGCCCACCCGTGGTTCCTCGAGGCGGTCGCCGCCGGGCGCGGGTCCCGGGCTCGCGAGCGCTACGTCATCCGGGACGGGTCCGGGGCCCACGGCGCCGAGCCGCCGAACGACTGGGAGTCCCTGTTCGGTGGGTCGGCCTGGGAGCCCCTGGGAGACGGGCAGTGGTACTTCCACCACTTCGCCCGGGAGCAGCCGGATCTGAACTGGGAGGATCCTGAGGTGCGGGCCGACTTCCGCACCACGCTGCGGTTCTGGGCCGACCGCGGGGTGGACGGCTTCCGGGTCGACGTCGCCCACGGCCTGGTCAAGGACCTCTCCGAGCCGTACGCACCCTGGCGGGAGGTGGCCGAGACGCTCCGGGCCGACGGCTCCCACCCGCTCTGGGACCGGGACGACGTGCACGAGATCTACGCCGAGTGGCGGGCGGTCTTCAACGAGTACGACCCGCCGCGGTTCGCGGTCGCCGAGGCCGCGGTGCACCCCAGCCGCCGGGCCCGCTACGCCGACCCGCAGGGCCTGGGACAGGCGTTCAACTTCGCCATGCAGGAGGCCGACTTCGACCTGGCCGACTTCCGGGCCACGATCGAGGCCGGGCTCGCCGACGTGGAGGTGACCGGGTCGACGACGACGTGGCTGCTGGGCTGCCACGACACACCCCGGGTGGCCACCCGCTACGGTCTGCCGCTGGCGGCGGGGGAGCGGGCGCAGCAGGTCGCCCGGCAGTGGCTGCTGAGCGACGGGAGGGCGCCCGAGGTCGACCTCGCGCTGGGGCTGCGGCGGGCTCGGGCGGCCATCCTGGTGCTGCTGGCCCTGCCCGGCTCGACCTACATCTACCAGGGCGACGAGCTCGGGCTGCCCGAGGTCGGCGACCTGCCGCCGGAGGCGCTGCAGGACCCGATGGCGGTCCGGTCGAGCACGGAGAAGGGCCGGGACGGCTGCCGGGTGCCGCTGCCCTGGACCACGACCGGGCCGTCCCTGGGCTTCGGGTCCGGCGGGTCCCACCTGCCCCAGCCTGCGAGCTTCGCGGCGTACGCGGTCGAGGCCCAGGAGGGCGACCCGACGTCGACCCTCTCGCTCTACCGGCAGGCGCTGGCGCTGCGCTCCGAGCTCAACCGGGGCCCGGAGCTGCACTGGGTCGACGCGGGACCCGAGGTGCTCGACCTGGAACGGCCCGGGGGCTGGCGCTGCGTCACCAACTTCGGCCCCAGGCCGGTCGACCTGCCGACGGGGCGGCTGCTGCTCACCAGCGGCGACCTGGTCGACGGGCGGCTGCCGGCCGACACCACGGCCTGGGTCGCGACCAGCTGAGAGGCCGGCTCAGCCCTCGACCACGGGCTCGGTGAGGGAGGCCGTCAGGAGGCCGATGGACTCCAGCTCCTCGGCCAGCCCGGCCCCGTCGGGGGCGTACAGCCACGGCACGCCGGTCTCGCGGGTCTGGTCGTGCTCGCGCTTGGTGCTGCTGCCGGCCAGGACGGCCTCGCCCGCGCTCAGCTGCCGGATGCAGACCGCCTCGACCTGGTCGGGGAACTGCTCCAGGAACGCCGTGTAGATCGCCTCGTCGTGCTGCCCGTCGTCGCCGACCAGCAGCCACTTGACGTCGGGGAACTCCGCGGCGAGTCGGCGCAGGTTGTTGCGCTTGTGCTCCTGGCCGCTGCGGAACCAGCGGTCGGCGGTCGGGCCCCAGTCGGTCAGCAGCAGCGGGCCGGGCGGATACAGGTTGCGGGACAGGAAGCGGGTCAGGGTGGGCGCGACGTTCCAGGCCCCGGTCGAGAGGTAGACCACCGGCGCGCCGGGGTGCTGGGCCAGGATCCGCTCGTAGAGCACCGGCATGCCCGGCGTGGTGGCCCGGGCGTGCTCGTTGACCACGAAGGTGTGCCAGGCGGCCAGCAGCGGGCGGGGGAGGGCGGTGACCATCACGGTGTCGTCGATGTCGGACACCATCCCGAAGCGGGCGGCCGGGTCGACGACGAAGACGTGGGCCTGGCTCGGCTCCGACTCGGCGGTGGAGAGGCTGAGGACGTGCCAGCCGGGGGTCAGGTCGACATCGATCAGCTGGTCGATCACCCCGCTCCCATCGGCCTCGACGGTCCGGACCGTGCCGTTCACCAGCACCTCGACCTGGGCCCCCTCGACGGGCACGCTGGTGAAGCTGCGCCAGCCCCGGGCACCCGTGGTCTCGGTCGGCACCGCCTCGGCGGGCTTGGCCAGCATCACTCGGCCGAGCACCCGCAGCCAGGTGGTCGAGCCGTACCCCGTGTACGGGATCACCGTCGCGGTGTACCCGGCGTCCCGGGCCCGCCGGGCCCGCCAGCGCAGGATGGCGTGGTCGACGCGCGCGGCCCGGTGGATCTTCGCCGCAACGGGCGAGGTCTGGTCCATCCCGCCACGTTAGCGGGCAAGCGTCGGTGATCGCGCGAGCCCGCCCCGATTATTCAGCGCCGCTGCGGCGGAGGACCTCGCTGAGTCGTTCGGCGGCCGCGATCACGGCCGGGGCGTGCAGGCGGCCGGGCTGGCGGGACAGGCGCTCGATCGGGCCGGAGACGCTGACGGCGGCGATCACCTTGCCCGAGGGGGAGCGGACGGGCGCGGAGACCGAGGCGACGCCGGGCTCGCGTTCACCGACCGAGTGGGCCCAGCCGCGACGACGGACGGCGGCGAGCGCGACGGCGGAGTAGCGGCTGCCGCGCAGTCCGCGCTGCATCCGGTCCGGCTCCTCCCACGCAAGCAGGACCTGGGCGGCGGAGCCGGCGTTCATGGTCAGCTGGGTCCCGACGGGCACGCTGTCGCGCAGCCCGGACATCCGCTCGGCGGTGGCCACGCAGACCCGGAACTCACCCTGGCGACGGAACATCTGGGCCGACTCGCCCGTGATGTCGCGCAGCCGGGCCAGCAC
>JAOPXW010000046.1 GCA_025964935.1 Friedmanniella sp.
CCGCGCTCAGCCCGGCGGCGACCGCAGCCAGCGGCGTCCCGAGGGCCAGGGCTCCGGCGGCCGCGGCGACGGCGTTGGCGACCTGGTGCCGACCGGTGAGGCCGAGCCGGACGGGGGCCGAGGTGAGGGACTCGTCGGCGGCGCTCGCGTGCAGCACGAAGGCGAACCGTCCCCGGTCGTCCCCGGCCAGCTCGGTCGCCCAGACGGCGGGGGCGGGCGGGCGGGTGCCCACCGCGAAGGCCAGCACCGGGGCGCGGGTCCGGCTGCGCATCGCCCACACCAGGGGGTCGTCGAAGTTGAGCACGGCGGTGCCCTCGGCGGGCAGCGACTCGACCAGCTCGCCCTTGGCCACCGCGATCGCGGCCTGGCCGCCGAACTCGCCGACGTGGGCGTGCCCGACGTTGAGCACGATGCCGACCCGGGGCGGGGCGATGTCGCAGAGGTAGGCGATGTGCCCGATCCCGCGGGCGCCCATCTCGGCGACCAGGAACCGGGTCTCGGGGGTGATCCGGCAGACCGTCAGCGGCACGCCCAGCTCGTTGTTCAGGTTGCCCACCGGGGCCACCGTCGGACCCTGCGCCTCCAGCACCTGGGCGAGCAGGTCCTTGGTCGAGGTCTTCCCCTGCGACCCGGTGACGGCGACGACCGCCAGCCCGCCCGCCCGGCCCAGCTCCACCTGGTGGCGGGCGAGGCGCCCGAGGGCGACCAGCGGGTCCGCGACCACGAGGCAGGCCGAGCCCGGGACGGGCCGGGCGGTCAGGGCGGCGGGTGTGCCCTGTGCGGTGGCGGTGGGGACGAAGTCGTGCCCGTCCACCCGTTCGCCCGGGAGCGCCACGAAGAGGGTGCCCGGCCCGGCCTGGCGGGAGTCCGCGGTCACCGCCGACACCTCGGCCCCGGGGTCGCCGGGCCCGACCAGCTGCGCGCCCAGGACGGCGGCCACCTCGGCGACCCTCATCGTGATCATCGGGCCCCGCCCTCGTCCCGGCCGGCCCGTACGGCGGCCCACTCTCCGACGACCACGTCGGGGTCGCTGAACGGCCGCACCTCGCCGTCCACCTCCTGACCGCTCTCGTGTCCCTTGCCGAGGACGGCGACGACGTCACCGGGCTGGGCCAGCTCGAGCGCGGTCCGGATCGCCCGGCGGCGGTCTCCCCCGTCGACCAGGCGAGCCGGCAGGTCGCCGTCGGCGATCGCCCGCCGCCCGCCGTCGAGGATCTGGGCGCGGATCACGGCGGGGTCCTCCGACCGGGGGTTGTCGTCGGTCACCACCACGACGTCCGCGGACGCCACCGCGGCGGCGCCCATCGGCGCCCGCTTGTCGGGGTCCCGGTCGCCGCCGCAGCCGAGCACGGCGATCCGGCGACCCGGCCCGAGGGCCTGCAGCGCCGCGCTGATCGCCTGGGGGGTGTGAGCGAAGTCCACGACCACGACCGGGGCGTCGGGCCCGAGGTCGACCCGCTGCATCCGGCCGGGCACCGCGGCATCGGCGAGGCCGGCCGCCGCGGCGTCCAGGTCGGCACCGAGCCGCTCGGCCATCGCCAGCGCGGTGAGGGCGTTGCGCAGGTTGAAGTCCCCGGGCATGCCGAGCACGAACTGCAGGACCCGCGGGCCCAGCTGGGCCACCACCGCGGTCCGCCCGTCGCTGCGGGGCGTGGCGGACCTGACGAAGCAGTCCGCGCCCGGCCCCAGGCTGAGGGTGGTCAGCCCCAGCCCGTACGCCCGCACCCGCTCGGCGAGCACCGCGCCCCGCTCGTCGTCGACGTTGATCACGGCGTGCCGGGTCCGCTCCGGGGTGAAGAGGGAGGCCTTGGCCTCGAAGTAGGATTCGACGTCGCCGTGGAAGTCGAGGTGGTCGCGACCGAAGTTCGTGAACGCGGCCACGTCGAAGGTGATGGCGTCGGCCCGGCCCAGGACCAGGGCGTGGGAGGACACCTCCATCGCCACGGTGTCCGCCCCCTCCTGTCGGAGGTAGGCCAGCAGGGCCTGCAGCTCGGGCGACTCGGGGGTCGTGACCGTCGTCCGTACGGTGGGCAGGGCCCGTCCGTCGAGCCGGAACCCGATGGTCCCCACCAGGCCGGTGTGCCGCCCGGCCGCCTGCAGGGCGGCCTCGAGCAGGAAGGTGGTCGTGGTCTTGCCGTTGGTGCCGGTGACCGCGCCCATGGCCAGGGCCTCGGCGGGCCGGCCGTAGATCCGGGCCGCCACCCCGGCCATCACCCGACGGGGGTCCTCGACCACCACGACCGGCACCCCGGTCGACCGGGCCGCCGCCAGGTCGCCCCCGGCCCGGTCGGTGAGCACGGCCGCGGCGCCCGCCGCGACCGCGGCGGGCACGAAGGCCGCCCCGTGGTGGTGGCGCCCGGGCAGGGCCACGTAGAGGTCGCCGGGCCCGACCAGGCGGGAGTCCAGGGTGATGCCCGAGACCTGCGCCCCGGGCCCGTCAGCCGGTCCCGGGCTGGCCGGCCCGAACAGCTCGGCCAGGGCCACCGGGGGCAGCCCGACCGGGCGGAGGGCGGCGGAGCGGGAGACCGGGGACACCTCCGTGACGCTACCGAGCGACGGCACGGGCCGCGACGCGACCCGCGGGGTCACCACGTCGTGACGGGGACACTGGGCTTGGAGGTGTCGGGCATCACGCCGTAGCGCGGCAGCGCGAAGTTCATGATGTCGCGGTAGACCGGGGCGGCGACCGCACTCCCGCTGGCGTCCTTCTTGGGGTCCGTCACGACCACGTAGGTGAGGATCTGCGGGTCGCTGATGGGCGCGACCCCGACGTAGGAGGTGACGTAGCCGCGGTAGCAGTGGCACTTGGTGTTGGCGAGCTGGGCCGTCCCGGTCTTGCCGCCCGTCCGGTAGGCGGGCAGCTTGAGCGGGCTGGTCCCCGCGCGGAGGTCCACGACCGCCTCCATCAGGTCCCGGACCTCCGCGGAGGTGGTCGAGGAGACGATCCGCCGTGGGGTCCGCGTGTCACCGAGGGAGACCGCGTTGCCGTTGCCGTCGGTGGCCTGCTTGACCACGGTCGGGGGGTTGTAGACGCCGTCGTTGACGATGCCGGCGATCGCCGCGGCCTCCTGGACGGCGGTCACCGACAGGGCCTGTCCGAAGGCGATCTGGTCGCGGGTGATGTCGGTCATGGAGCCGCTGGGCAGGATGCCCTGGGACTCCCCGGGCACCTCGATCCCCGTCTTGGCCCCCAGGCCGAAGCTGGCCAGATAGTCGTGCAGGCTCTGCTTGGTGCCCTGCCGGGCCAGCAGCGCGGTCCCGATGTTGGAGGAGTTGGCGATCACCCCCCGCATGTTGAGGTGGATCTCGGGGTGGACGAAGTGGTCCTTGATGGTCAGGTCACCCGACTTGAGCAGCGGCGGGACCTTGACCGGGGTCTCCGGGTCGACGAAGCCGCCGTCGATCAGGGCGGCGGAGGTCAACACCTTCTGCACGCTGCCCGGCTCGTACGGGGTGGAGACGGCCCGGTTCTGGAGGTTGGCCGCGTCCTGCTGGCGGACGTCGGAGGCGTTGAAGGACGGGACGCTGGCCATGGCCAGCAGCTCACCGGTCTTCACGTTCATGGTGATGGCCACCCCGGAGGCGGCGTGCTGCCTGCTCACCTGGGCCGCGAGCCGCTTCTCCGCGACGTACTGCAGCTCGGAGTCGATGGTGGTCTGCAGGTTGAGCCCGTTGACCGCCGGCGTGAGCGAGCTCTGGCCGAGCGGGATCTTGCTCCCGTTGGGCGCACTCTCGTACGTCTCGGTCCCCTCGGTGCCGGCGAGCTCCTTGTTGAAGGACCGCTCCAGACCCTCGCGGCCCTTGCCGTCGGCGTTGACGAAGCCGACCAGCGGGGCCGCCACCGTCCCGTTCGGGTAGGTACGGATCGGGTCGCTCTCGCGGAAGATCCCGTAGATCTTCTGCTTGGCCAGGTCGGAGGAGAGCTGGCTGTAGGCCAGGGCCGGGACCTGGTGCTTGAGGTAGACGAAGCGGGTGTTGGGCCGGGTCAGCAGCGGCATCAGCTCGTCGGTCGACATCTGCAGGTAGGGCGAGAGCAGGGCCGCGATCTGGGGCGCCTTCTCGGTGGTCAGGGTCGGATCGGCGGTCACGGCCACGGCCGGCTGGGTCGAGGCCAGGACCAGCCCGTTGCGGTCGGTGATCTCCCCCCGCGCCGGCAGCAGCGGCAGGGTCCGGGTCAGCAGGTCGGCCGAGGTGGCGGCGTACGCCTGGGGGTCGAACCCCTGGAGCTGCAGCAGCCGGCCGCCGCAGAGGGACAGACCCATGGCGACCACGATCAGGACGGCGTGCAGCCGCCGGTGCGAGGAGGCCAGCGGGATCCGGGTCAGGGTGCGGGCCCGCGGGGTCGGCACCGCGTGCAGCGGCTTGGCCGCCGGGCGCACCCGGGTCCCGTCCCGCAGGACCCGCTCACCCCGTACGTGCTGGGTGCCGCCGGTGGCCGACCGGGGACGCTGGGCCGCCTGGGGCTGCCGGAGAGGCCGGGTCGAGGACTGGGCCGCCCGGCCGCTCCGGGTCCCGGTCGACCCGGTCCGGCTGGGGTGCGGCCGCCGCTCGCCCGCCATCAGTTGCCCCGCTTCGTGGCCGCTGTCGGGCCCGTCGCGGTCGCGGTGGTCTTCTTGGCCGTCGGGTCCACGGGCTTCTCGGCCGCCTTCTTGAGCACCTCGAAGGCCGAGGCCCGCTGCTGGTCGTTCTTCTGGGTGGCCGTGGCGACCCGGCGGGCGTCCGCCGCCGCCTGGTCGGCGGCGATCTGCGCGTCGGTCTTGACGACCAGGCTGGGGACCTCGCCCCCCCGGACGGCCTTCGGGGTGCCGACGACGGTGCCCTCGGGCATCACGAGCAGGGCCGGGTACGGGTTGGGTCGCATGCCCAGCAGCGAGGCGCGGCGGGCCAGCTCCTGGGGTGCGGCCAGGGCGTCGAGCTGGTCCGACAGCGCCGCCTCGGTGTAGGTCAGCTCACTGGCCTGGCGCTGCAGGGTGCGCGCCTGGAAGGTCTGCCCCTGCAGGGTGGTGTTGAGCATCAGCAGGCCCACCATCCCGACGCCGAAGACGCCGATCAGCACCAGCAGGAAGGGCACCCGGGCCAGCCGGGCGGCGGGCGCGGGAACGGCCCGCAACCGGGAACGTCGGTCACGCGGGACGACGACCTCGTCCCGCCCGCCCGTGAGCGGAGCCCACAGTGCGCTCATACCGACACCTCCTGCCGCGGCCTGACGCCGCCTGGTTGCTCAATCCTGACGGCTGCACGCAGCCGAGCCGATGCGGCGCGCGGGTTGCGCTCCGCTTCTTCCGGGGTCGGCCGCTGAGCGCCTCTGGTCAGCAGCCGAAGTTCAGCGCCCAGGCCCGCCGGCACCACGGGCATGTCCCGGGGAGCGCGGTCATGGGATCCGACGGCGAGCACCTGCTTGACCAGCCGGTCCTCCAGCGAGTGGTAGGCCAGCACGGCGATCCGGCCGCCCATGGCCAGCGCGGCGACCGAGCTCGGCAGCACCGACTCCAGCGCCTCGAGCTCGGCGTTGACCTCGATGCGCAGGGCCTGGAAGGTGCGCTTCGCGGGGTGGCCGCCGCTCTTGCGGGAGGCCATCGGGATGGTGCGGTAGAGCAGCTCGACCAGTCGGCCCGAGGTCGTGAACGGGTTGTCCTCACGCTCGGCGACCACCCGCCGGGCGATCTTGTCGGCGAACCGCTCCTCGCCGTAGGTCCGCAGGATGCGGGCGAGGTCGACCCGGGAGTAGGTGTTGAGGATCTCGGCGGCGGTCAGCTCCTGCCGCCCCATCCGCATGTCCAGCGGGGCGTCTTGGGCGTACGCGAAGCCGCGCTCGGCGTCGTCGATCTGCAGCGAGGAGACGCCGAGGTCCAGCAGCACGGCCTGCACCTGCGGACGGCCCAGGTCGGCGAGAACCTCGGGCAGCTCGTCGTAGACGGCCTCGACCAGGCGGACCCGGTCGCCGTACGGGGCCAGCCGCTCCCCCGCCAGCCCCAGCGCCTCGGGGTCCCGGTCCAGCCCGATGAGGTGGGCGTCGGGGCAGGCCGCCAGCAGCGCCTCGGCGTGACCGCCCATGCCGAGGGTGCAGTCGAGGAGCACCGGTGGCCGACCGCCGGACGCCGTCAGCGCGGGAGAGAGGAGGGCGATGATCTCGGTCAGCATGACCGGGACGTGACGGTCGGAGGTGGCGGTCACACCAGCCACCGGAGGGCCGCCCAGAGCAGCACGGTGACCAGCACCGAGCCGGCCAGGGACAGACCGGCGGCCGAGAGGCCGTCGCGGGCCTCGTGCCGGATCCGTCGGGTCGGGGCGGCAGGGGTGTGCGCGGAGCGCAGACCCGGGCGTGGCTCAGCTGCGGACATCTCGACCCTTCGCGTTCTGCTCGTGTGCTGGGGTTCCAACCCGAGATCGCGGGAAGTACCACCTGGCACCGGGGAAGGTGCGCCAGGGGGTGAGACCTGCGGGTTGAAGCCTCAGAACACGAGCGGTACTGACACCTGCTGGCCGCTCTGCTCCGACCGAGATGGTTCGCGCATCTCAGACGCCGGGGAAGGCGGTGTCGTTCAGATCGGCGTACGCCGACTCCTTCTCAGCGGAGTACTGCTCCCATGCGGCGGCGTCCCACACCTCCACCCGGTTGATCGCCCCCACCACGACACAGTCCTTGTCCAGGCCGGCGTACGTCCGCAGATGCGGCGGGATCGTGATGCGGCCCTGCTTGTCCGGTGTCTCGTCCGAGGCTCCCGACGCGAGCATGCGCTGGTAGTCCCGGACCTGCTGGCTGGAGGAGGCGCTCCTGACGGTGTGGGCCACCTCGACGAACGTGGCGATCGGCCAGATGGCCAAACACCTCTCCTGGAACCTGGTGATGACCAGGCCCTCGGAGAGCTCGTCGCGGTACTTCGCCGGAAGGATCAGGCGGCCCTTCTCGTCGAGCTTGGGGGTGTGAGTACCGAGAAACACGGTCACCCTCCTCGCCCACGATCATGCCGCTGTTCTCCACTTCCCGCCACTGTACTCCACTTTGCTCCACAGAGGCCCCGATCGGCCTCCTTTCTCCCCTTTTCCGGGTCATCGGTCGAGTGGGGCGCGGGGTGGCCCGGAGCCACGGGACCCACCGTTTCGGCCCGCCCCCTGGAGTGCGCGCCTACGATGGCGAGCAGCCGTGCGCGGGGTCGCCCCGGGCTCGGGGCAGGCCGCCGGTACCGGTGGCGTCCGGGGTCCGCCCGGGCAGGGGGACCGAGCCCACGGAGGGTCAGTGAGTCTGAGCTACGAGAAGTCGGCCGGCGGGCAGACCGGCATGTCGCCGCTGCCCTCCCTCTACTCCCTCGAGGACGTGGTGGAGGTCATGGGCCGGGTCCGGGAGGGCATCGAGAGCGTGATCGAGGGCAAGCGCTCCTCGGTCGACCTGGCCCTGGTCGTGCTGCTCGCCGAGGGCCACCTGCTGGTGGAGGACGTCCCCGGGGTGGGCAAGACGATGCTCGCCAAGGCGCTGGGCCGCTCGATCGACTGCACCGTCCGCCGGGTCCAGTTCACCCCCGACCTGCTGCCCTCCGACATCACCGGGGTCTCGGTCTTCAACCAGGAGACCCGCGACTTCGAGTTCAAGCCCGGCGGCATCTTCGCCAACATCGTGGTCGGGGACGAGATCAACCGCGCCTCCCCCAAGACCCAGTCCGCGATGCTGGAGTCGATGGAGGAGCGCCAGGTCAGCGTGGACGGGACGACCTACCTGCTGGAGGCCCCGTTCATGGTCGTGGCCACCCAGAACCCGATCGAGATGGAGGGTACCTACCCGCTGCCCGAGGCCCAGCGCGACCGGTTCATGGCCCGGATCGAGATGGGCTACCCGACCCCGACCGCGGAGCTGGACATGCTGGACTCCCACGGCTCGTTCGACCCGCTCGAGAAGCTCACCCCGGTCACCGACGCCGCCACGGTGAGCGGCCTGATCGACGCGGTCAAGCTCATCCACGTCAGCCCGGCGGTCAAGCAGTACCTGGTCCAGATCGTCAACGCGACCCGGCACTCCCGGGACCTGCGGCTCGGGGCCTCACCCCGCGCCACCCTGCAGCTGCTCCGGGCGAGCCGCGCGTACGCCGCCCTGGCCGGCCGCGACTACGTCAGCCCCGACGACCTGGCCGCGCTCGCGGTCCCCGTCCTGGCCCACCGGGTGCTCCCCTCGACCGAGGCCCAGCTGGCCCGGCGGACCGTGACCGAGATCATCAGCCACGCCGTGGCGACCGTGCACCTCCCCGACCGTCGCTAGCGCAGCACCGGGCGGCAGGCATGGCGGGCGACGAGCGATGACGGGGCGATGCGCATGACGGGGGCGACGCAGTGAGGAAGGCCTGGCGGCTGCTGACCCCCCGCGGTCGCACGCTGCTCGTCGCGGGGCTGCTGGTCCTGCTGGTGGCCATGGTCGCGGGTCAACGGGACGTGATGCGGATCGGTCTGCTGCTGATGGCGCTCCCGGTCCTGGCCGGGATCCTGGTGTCGCGGGCCCAGCTCCGGATGTCCTGCGAGCGCAGCGTCGAGCCGTCCCAGGTGCCGCTCGGCACCCCCCTGCGGGGACAGATCACGCTGGGCCAGGAAGGCGTGCTGCCCGTCGGGATGCTCCTGATGGAGGACGCCGTCCCCCGCGAGCTCGGCCACCCGCCCCGGTTCGTGGTGGACCGGTCCGGGGCGAGCTGGCGTCGGGTCGTCGACTATCCCCTGCTCGGGCGGGTCCGGGGGCGGTTCCGCACCGGGCCGCTGACCGTTCGCACCACCGACCCGTTCGGCCTGGTCCGCCTGGACCGGCGGTTCCTGGCCACCTCCGAGGTGATGGTGACCCCCGAGATCGTGCCCCTGTCCCCCCTCCGCACCGTCGGCGGCGGCGGCAGCACCGGTGAGGCCCGGCCGCACCGGATCGGGGTGGTCGGGTCCGACGACGCCCTGGTCCGGGAGTACCGCCAGGGAGACGACGTACGCCGCGTCCACTGGCGCTCCACCGCGCGCCGGGGCGAGCTGATGGTGCGCCGCGAGGAGCAGGCCTGGGACCCCAGCGCGAGCATCCTGCTGGACTCCCGCGCCGCCGCCCACGCCGGGACGGGGATGCAGAGCTCGCTGGAATGGGCGGTCTCGGCCGCCGCCTCCGTGGCCGTGCACTTCCTCGACGACGGCTTCGGGGTGGAGGTGTACGCCCCCGACGGCCCCCTGCACGTGGCCGGTGGCAGCGGTCCCCGCAGCCCGGTGGCCCGGGAGCTGGTCCTGAACCGGCTGACCGACCTGCGCGCCAGCACGGCGGGCAACCTCGGCTACGCCGCCCAGTCCGCCGCGCTGGAACGCGCCGGCCAGCTCGTGGTGGCCGTGCTGGGCGCGGTGGACGCCGGGGACGCCAACGCCCTGCTGCGCGTACGGCGGCACCGGGCCCAGGGCGTGGCCCTGCTGCTGGAAGTCGAGGCGTACCTGCCCGCGACCACCGACTCCCGCACGACGCCCCGGGACCCGGCCCGGCTGCGCCGCGACCGGACGGTCGCCGCCCGCATCCTGCGGGACGACCACTGGCGGGTGCTCGAGGTGCCCCGCGGCATGGGGGTCGCCGAGGCCTGGTCCGCCCTCGAGCAGCTGGGCGAGGTGGCCTGATGCGTCCGACCGACCGGAACACCCTGGCCGGGATGGTGTCGGTGGTGCTGGCGGCCTTCACCCTCACCCCCTTGACCGTCGACCGGTCCTACCTCGTCCTGTCGGTGCTGCTGATCGCCCTGGCCGGAGCGGCCACCGTGGGTCTGCGGCGGGCCGGGCTGTCCAGCCCGGTCGTGCTCGCGACCCAGCTGGCTCTCGTCGCCGGGTTCTCCGTCCTGGACAGCCTGACCATGACCGGTGTCGGTGAGCCGGTGGGCCAGCAC
>JAOPXW010000093.1 GCA_025964935.1 Friedmanniella sp.
CGGCGGCGATCGTCCCGAGACGATCGAGCTCCGCGAGCATGTTCAGCTTGCGGATGTCCAACATGAAGTCGAACTTACGTTGACGCAAAGAAGAAGTAAATAGACATGAATCAACTGGGGGCCACAGACTCCGGACATGAGACCAACACGAGCGGTACTGGCGGGGCTGGGTGTGGTGGTCCTGTGGGCCAGCGCCTTTCCCGCCATCCGCGTGGCCGCTCCGGAGCTCGGAGCCGTCGGCCTCTCGGTCGTGCGCCTGGCCGTCGCAGCCGTCGCCCTGCTCGCCCTCGCCCCGTTCCTCGAGGTGCGGGTGCCCGCCCCGAGGGATCTCCCGCTGGTCGCCGGATGCGCGTTCTTCGGGATGACGGCCTACCAGCTGCTGCTCAACACCGGCGAGCTCTCCGTACCCGGAGGCACCGCCAGCATCATCGTCGCGGCAGCGCCGCTCGTGTCGGTCGGCATCGCTGCCCTCGCGTTCAAGGAGAAGCTCAGCGCCGTCCGGGTCGCCGGTAGCGTCGTCGCCGTCGGGGGAGTCCTCGTCGTCTGCGTCGCCCGAGCGGGCCTGAGCCTCAGCGCCGCGGTGTGGATCGTCGTCGCGGCGATGTTCGTCCAGGGCGCCTACCACCCGCTGTCTCGGCTGCTGCTGCGCACGTACACGGCGGTAGAGGTCGCGACCTACGGGATGATCGCCGGAACCATCCTCACCCTGCCGTTCCTCGCCGCGGGCTGGCGGCAGATCGCCACCGCCGGCCCGGCGGCCTGGAGCGCGGCCGTCTACCTCGGGGTGCTGCCGTCTGCCGCCGGCTTCGTCCTGTGGGGCTACAGCGTCGCCCGGCTTCCCGTCGTCACGTCGACCAGCCTGCTCTACCTCGTCCCCGCCGTGGCTGTCCTCGTCTCCTTCCTCTGGCTTCACGAGGTCCCACTCCCGAGCGAGCTCGGCGGCGGCGCCGTCGTCCTCATCGGCGTCGTCGGGATCAGCCAGGGCGACCGGCTCCTCAGCCACTTCCGCCGCGTCCGCGAACCGGCTCTCTAGCCGACCCACGTCCCGATCCGGCCGTCGACCTCCCAGACCGGCTCACGCCAGCCTCGCGTCAGCACCGAACCCGCGTCGATCGACGCACCCCGCGATCAACGGACCCACCCACACCCGGGTTCGGCAGAGCACCGCCAGCATCGGAGAAGACCATGTCCACGGCACCACCAGCGACGCGCATCCCCCTGAACACCCTCGCCATCGCCTTCGGCCTCGTCGGACTCGCCGACGCCTGGACCGCCGGCTCTCGCGCACTCGATCTGCCCTCCGGCATCGACGACGCCTTCTGGGCCATGGCGGTGATCGCGTGGTTGTGGCTCCTCGTGGCCCATGCTCGTCGCGGCAGCCGAGCAGCCGCCAGCCTGGCCAGCCAGCTCCGACATCCGTTGCAGGGCCCGATCGCGGCTCTCGCCCCCGTCGTCGGCATGCTGCTCGGCGCCCACCTCTACCGCTTCTTCCCGATGGCCGGTCAGATTCTCGTCGTCGTGTTCATGACCGTGACTGCGCTCTTCGCCGGGTGGCTCGTCAGCACCTGGTTCAGCGGGAGCCTCGACCTGGAGTCGCTGCACGGCGGTTACCTTCTCCCCACCGTCGCTGGCGGCTTCATTGCTGCCACTGCGGCCGCAGAGGTCGGTCTCGCGACCCTCGCCGTCGGTGCTTTCGCGGTCGGGACGTTCTTCTGGGTCGTCATGTTCACCCTCATCACGGCACGACTCATGTTCCGGCCCGCCCTTCCCGCACCCTTGGCCCCGACGTTGGCGATCTTCGTCGCTCCACCGGCTGTCGCCGGGACGGCATGGTTCCTGATCGCACCCGTCCCGGGACCCGTCGACCACGCGTTGGCCGGGATGACGGCCCTCATGCTCGTGGTGCAGCTGGCCCTCGTACCGCGTTATCGGAAGCTGCCGTTCACCGTGGGGTTCTGGTCGTTCACCTTCCCCTTCGCCGCGGTCGCCGCGTACGCCATCGGCTGGCTCGACCTCCTCCGTCCAGCTGGGTGGCAGATCCTCGTCGCCGCCGTGATGGCCGGCATCACCGCTCTGGTCGTCGCCATCGCGGTCAGGTCCGTGCCACCGCTCAGGCTCCGCACCATCGCTGCTGTGGCCTTCTCGCGGCCGGGCCACCGGAGCGCCGCCGTGGACCTCGGCCCCACCGACACCCTGAAGGTCAGCTGATGGTCACCGTGCACCACCGCCACGCCACGATCGACGGACGCACCGTCGCCTACCGTGAAGCCGGGGGAGAGAACCTCCGTCAGGTGCTGCTCCTGCACGGCGCGCCGGCCAGCTCCTTCATGTTTCGCGAGCTCATCCCGCTGCTCGCCAAGAGCTACCACGTCCTGGCGCCGGACTACCTCGGGTTCGGGCTCTCCGACGCCCCGCCGGTCGACGAGCTCGACTACACGTTCGACCACCTCACCGACAGCATCGCCGGGCTCCTCCGCGAGGTCGGGTTCGACGACTTCACCGTCTACGCCCAGGACTACGGAGCCCCCGTGGCCTGGCGCCTCGCCCTCCGGGACCCGACCCAGATCGCCGGCCTCGTCGTCCAGAACGCCAACGCCTACGACGAGGGGTTCGTCGCCGACCACTGGCAGCCGCTGTGGCGGTACGCCGAGGACCCCACACCCGAGAACGCGGCGCCGCTGCGGGCAGGCCTCACCGAGCAGGGCATCAGGTGGCAGTACGAGAACGGCGTCGCCGACACCACCCTGGTCAGCCCCGACGCCTGGATGCACGACCTCGCGACCGCCTCGAGACCAGGAAATCACGCCATCCAGCTCGCCCTCTATCGGGACTACCCGTCGAACGTCGCCCTCTACCCGGCCGTCCAGGACTACTTCCGCACCCAGCGCCCACCGACGTTGATCGTCTGGGGCGAGGGCGACGGGATCTTCACGACCGAGGGTGCCGAAGCCTTCCGCCGGGACCTTCCCGACGCCGAGCTGCACCTGCGCCCTGGCGGCCACTTCCTCCTCGAGACCGACCTCGACCACACCTCCGCGGTGATCATCGAGTTCCTTGCCCGCGTCTGGGACGAACCGGAGCGGTCGGGCCGCACGACCGCCGAAGAGCTCGTCCCCGTCTCGTCCCTGCCGCACGTGGTGACCGAGTACCTCGCCCGGTCGCAGGGGGACACCCCTGGCACCGCCAAGGAGCTGCTGACCGCGACCGCCACCATCACCGACGACGGGACGCTCTACGACGACGACCGGGCCATCACCGACTTCCTGGAGCACGCCAGCACCGAGTTCGACTACACCTCGACCCTCGTCGGTGCGAGAAGACGCGGGACCCTCTACACCGCCGTGAACCAGCTCGACGGCAACTTCCCCGGCGGCCGAGCCGTCCTCCAGTACAAGTTCGCGCTCACCGACGACCGCCGCGCCATCGACGAGCTCCGCATCGAGTTCTGATGGCCCCACGACCCCTTCGCCCAGAACGGATCCTCATGAACCTGCAGGAAGCGCGCGTCGTCATCGTCGGCGGAAGCTCGGGCATCGGACTCGCGACCGCCCGGGCCGCCGCCGATCAGGGCGCCGACGTCGTCATCGTCTCCAGCCGACAGGGCAGCATCGACAGAGCGCTCGAGCAGCTCGACGGCAACATCACCGGCCGCACCCTCGACGTCCACGACCGGAGAGCCGTCACCACGTTCTTCGCCGAGCTGGGACCGTGCGACCACCTCGCCTACACCGCCGGGGAACCGCTGACCCTCACGCCGCTCGCCGGGATGGACATCGACAAGGCCCGCGAATTCTTCCAGGTCCGGTTCTTCGGCGCCCTGACCGTGGTCAGCGCCGCAGCCGCAACGATCCGAACGGGAGGGTCCGTCACGTTGACCAGTGGTTCCGCACGCACGCGGCCCGGCGCCGGCTGGTCCCTCGGGGCGAGCATCAGCGGCGCCGTCACCAGCCTCACCAAGGCCCTCGCCGTCGAGCTCGCCCCCCTCAGAGTGAACTGCGTCGAGCCCGGCATCATCCGCAGCCCGCTGTGGAGCGGCATGAGCCTCGACGAGCAGCAGCAGATGTTCGACCAGCAGGCCGAGGCCGTCCCTCTCGGACGGGTCGGGGAGGTCGACGACGTCGCACGGGCGTTCCTCTACGCCATGACTCAGACCTTCAGCAGCGGCGCGAGCATCCCCGTCGACGGCGGTGCCCTTCTCGCCTGATCCGCGCCCAGCGGAGAGCATCTACGTGGTGGTCTCGGCGGGGACGAAGCCGGACGAAGACCTCATCCGGCAGTGCGAGGCCGTGAATCGTGAAGTCGAGGGCAGTCCCGTCGCGGAGCTCGAGGTGCAGCTCCTGTAGAGCCGGGAGTCCGCGCGAGGCCGGCGCGGCGCCCCGGCAGCAGGAGTCGCAGGGAAGCGGACCCCGCCATCGCCTGCTGGACCACGCGCTGCTCGACCGCGTCCTGCAGAACGCTTGTGACGACGAGGCGCTGCCACGCCGAGCTCGAAGGTCCGAGGCAGACCGGCCGCTGATCTTCCAGCGTCGGAAGCAGAGCCTTCACTATCCTGTAGGCCCCGCCTGATGGCCCCCGTGGCCTGCGCACGAGGACAGACAGAACCC
>JAOPXW010000107.1 GCA_025964935.1 Friedmanniella sp.
GGTGGGCATCACCCCCCAGCTGCTGCCGGCGGTCGTGTCCACCAGCCTGGCCGCGGGGTCACGGCGGATGAGCCGGCGGCAGGTGCTGGTCAAGCGCCTGGTCTGCATCGAGGACCTCGGTGACGTCGACCTGCTCTTCACCGACAAGACCGGCACCCTGACCGAGGGGTCGCTGACCTACACCGGAAGCGTCCCCGTCCACGGCACGAACGCCGAGACCCTGACCTGGGGGCTGCTCTGCACCGAGCAGACGCCGACCGGCGCGGGCCCGGTCGTGGGTGCTGCGGTCGGGGGCGCACCGGCCGGGGGGGATCCCGTCGCCGGACCGCCGGTCGGGGGCAACCCGCTGGACCAGGCCCTGTGGGCCGCGCCGGGCGGCAGCGCGTCCCGGGCCGAGGTGGCGGCGTACGAGCGGCTCGGGGTGCTGCCCTTCGACCACGAGCGACGGATGGTCTCGGTGGTGGTCCGCGCCGGCGACGGTTCCGTCACCCTGGTCACCAAGGGTGCGCCCGAGACGGTCCTGGAGCGGTGCGTCGACGTCCCGGACTCCGCCCGTACGGCGCTGGCCGCCGAGTTCGCCGCGGGACACCGGGTGGTGGCGGTCGCCGCCCGGACCGGCTACCCGGTCGGCACCACCCCGGTCGAGCCCACGCCGGCCGACGAGCGGGACCTGAGCCTGGTCGGGCTGCTGGTCTTCGCCGACCCACCCAAGGCGGGGGCTCGCGAGGCCCTGGCCCGGCTGGCGACCCTCGGGGTCGGAGTCAAGGTGGTGACCGGGGACAACGCGGTGGTCGCCCTCAAGGTGTGCGCCGACCTCGGCCTGCCGGAGGCCCCCGCGGTGTCGGGGACCGACCTCGATGGTCTGGACGACACCCAGCTCGCCGCGGCCATCGCCACGACCACCGTCTTCTCCCGCGTCAGCCCCGAGCACAAGGCCCGGATCGTCCGCGTCCAGCGGATCACCGGCGGCGGGGTGGCGTTCCTCGGCGACGGGGTCAACGACGCGCTCGCCCTGCACGCGGCCGACGTGGGGATCTCGGTCGACTCGGCCACCGACGTGGCCAAGGACGCGGCGGACGTGATCCTGCTGCAGAAGGACCTGAACGTGCTGGCCGACGGGGTGTCGGAGGGGCGCCGGATCTTCGCCAACACCATGAAGTACGTCCTGATGGGGACCTCGAGCAACTTCGGCAACATGTTCTCCGCTGCGGGGGCGTCGCTGTTCCTGCCGTTCCTGCCCATGCTGCCGTCGCAGATCCTGCTCAACAACCTGCTCTACGACACCAGCCAGCTGGCGATCCCGACCGACCACGTGGACGAGTCGCAGCTGCGACGGCCCTCGCACTGGGACATCCGCTTCATCCGCCGGTTCATGCTCTTCTTCGGCCCGTTCAGCTCGGTGTTCGACTTCGTCACCTTCGGGGTGATGCTGTGGGTCTTCCACTCCGGTCCCGAGCAGTTCCGGACCGGCTGGTTCGTGGAGTCGCTGGCGACGCAGACGTTGATCATCCTGGCCATCCGGACCCGGCGCATCCCGTTCTTCCGCAGCCGGCCCAGCCTGCCGGTGATCGCCTCCGCGGTCGCGGTCACCGCGGTCGGCGCCCTGCTCCCCGCCACCCCCCTGGCGGGCCTGCTCGGCTTCGCCCCGCTCCCCCCGGCCTTCTTCGCCGCCCTGCTGGGAATGATCCTCAGCTATCTGGTGCTGGTCGAGGTGGGCAAGCGCATCTTCTACGGTCGCGAGCCCCGGCTCGCCGTACCTCGCCCGGCGGCCGACCCGGTGCGGCACCTGCGCCGGCGCGCGGCCTACTTCGCCACCAGCGCCAAGCCGGGCGTGCCCCGGCCGCGCCCCCGCCGCGCAACCTGAGAGAAGCCCCGAGAACTGAGAGCGGCTCAGGCCTGTCTCAACCGCGATCAGCGAGGGTCGATTCGGCGGCGCACACGGATGCCGCCACGTCTGAACCCCCACTGACTGAGGAGAACAATGTCCGTGACCACCACGGCCGAGAGCCGTACATGGCTGACCAAGGTCCCGGCCATCACCGCGACCTTCTGGGTCATCAAGGTGCTGTCCACCACCATCGGCGAGACCTTCGCGGACTTCCTGTCCGTCAACGTCGGCCTCGGGCCCGGCGTGACCGACGCCGCGATGATCGCGGTCCTCGCGGTCGCGCTGACCATCCAGCTGCGGACCCGGCAGTACACCCCCTGGATCTACTGGCTCTGCGTGGTGCTCGTCAGCATCGTCGGGACCCAGATCACCGACTTCTTCACCGACACCCTCGGGGTCAGCCTCTATCTCAGCACCGCCGTCTTCGCGGTCGTGCTCGCCGTGGTCTTCACGGTCTGGCACCGGCAGGAGGGCACGCTGGCCATCACCTCCATCGACACCCGGCGCCGCGAGACCTTCTACTGGGGCGCGATCCTGGTGACCTTCGCCCTGGGGACGGCGGCGGGCGACCTCGCCACCGAGGCCCTCAACCTGGGCTTCCGCAACGGGGTCCTGATCTTCGGCGGGCTGATCCTGCTGACGTTCCTGGCCAACCGGCTCGGGGCCAACGCGGTGCTGACCTTCTGGATCGCGTACGTCTTGACCCGGCCGCTCGGGGCCTCGCTGGGCGACCTGCTGACCCAGGCCAAGGACCTCGGCGGCCTCGGGCTCGGCGCCAGCCTCACCAGCCTCCTCTTCTTCGCGGTCATCCTCGTCCTGGTGACCCGCGAGCAGCTGCTCGCGAACCGCCACGGCGTCGCCGTCAAGGGCCAGGGACCGCACGGCGGTCGCCGACAGGACTACGCCTGGGCCGGCGCGGGCGGTGCCGCGGTTCTCATCCTGGGCCTGCTGCTCGGCGGGCTCAACGTGGCGACCACGAGCGCGGCGCCCACCACGTCGACCTCGGGCAACGGGTCCGGCGCACCCGCGGCCGCCGCCGTCCATCCGACGACCGCGCTGGGTGACGTGAGCAGCTTCGCCGTGATCGCC
>JAOPXW010000172.1 GCA_025964935.1 Friedmanniella sp.
ACTGAGTGCAGCTGCTCCTGCAGGAGCGTGAAGCTCACGGCGTCGGCCGGCACGACCGCCTCGGAGTCCTCGATGAGGTCACCGAACTCGCTGTCACCGTCCTCACCGAGCGGGGTGTGCAGGGAGATGGGCTCGCGACCGTACTTCTGGACCTCGACGACCTTCTCCGGGGTCATGTCGAGCTCTTTGGCCAGCTCTTCGGGCGTCGGCTCGCGGCCGAGGTCCTGCAGCATCTGGCGCTGCACGCGGGCGAGCTTGTTGATGACCTCGACCATGTGGACGGGGATCCGGATGGTACGGGCCTGGTCGGCCATGGCGCGGGTGATCGCCTGACGAATCCACCACGTCGCGTAGGTCGAGAACTTGTAGCCCTTGGTGTAGTCGAACTTCTCCACCGCGCGGATCAGACCCAGGTTGCCCTCCTGGATCAGGTCCAGGAAGAGCATGCCGCGGCCGGTGTAGCGCTTGGCCAGGCTGACCACCAGGCGCAGGTTGGCCTCCAGCAGGTGGTTCTTGGCCCGTCGGCCGTCCTCCGCGATCCACTCGAAGTCGACCGCCTGCGCCGGCTTGATCTTGACCTTGTCGTCGTTGATCTTCTCGTCGGCGAACAGACCGGCCTCGATCCGCTTCGCCAGCTCGACCTCCTGCTCGGCGTTCAGCAGGGCGACCTTGCCGATCTGCTTCAGGTAGTCCTTGACCGGGTCGGCGGTCGCGCCGGCCGCCATCACCTGCTGCTCGGGCTCGTCGGCGTCGTCGGCCTCGGACAGGGTGAAACCCTGGTCCTCGGTCAGCTCGGCCTCGACCTTCGCCTCCTTGACCGGCTCGAAGGCCGACTCGTCGACGTCGTCCAGGGTCCGCTTCTTGCCGACCGTCAGCACGACCTCGTCGGCGGTCAGCTCGACGACCACGTCAGCAGCCAGGGCCTCGACCTCGCCGTCGGCGGGCAGGTCCTCGGGGGCGACGTCCTCGATCTCGGGGTCGACCGCGTCGTTCTCCGGCTCGGCCACGGCCGCTGCCTTCGCCGCCCGCTTGGCGGGTGCCCGCTTGGCCGGGGCCTTGGGCGACGCCGGGTCCACCGCCTTCAGTGGCGCCTTCTTCGCCGGTGCCTTCTTGGCCACCGCCTTCTTCACGGGCGCGGTGACCTGAGGCGCACGGTCCGCGGCCGCGTCCATGACCGGGGCAGAAGTATCGACCTTGGAGGGGGGTGTCACAAAGAACCTCTCGAGACCTAACAGTTGGAACTAGGGCATGCAGCGCCCATTGGATGTCAATAGGTGCTCCAGCTCGTATTCTGGCACGGATTGCCAAAGAACCACGGACCGGCGCACGACACGCCACCTGGATCACGCCGTACGGGGCCGTCGGGCCGAGCAGCACCCGACAACTCTTCTGGGGGACGCCGCAGGCCTCCCGGGCGGGCCCGGGGACGAGGGGTCGCAGCCGGTCAATGACCGGAGCCGAGCTCAGGCCTTGACGGCGAGCACCGGGCAGGCGGCGTCCAGCAGGACCCGCTGGGCGTTGCTGCCCAGGAGCAGCTTGCCCACCGGGGACCGCTTGCGCAGCCCGATCACGATGAACTCGGCCCGGGTCCGGTCGGCGACCGTGATGAGGTCCTCGGCGGGGTCGAACTCGTCCGCGGCGGACTGGACCTCGTACGAGACACCCGAGACGACGAGCTCATGCTGGAGGTCGGCGACCTCCCCGTCCTCGAGCGTGTGGATGACGATCAGGTGCGAGTGCCGGAGCTCGGCCTCACTCAGGGCGCGGGTCAACGCCGCTCGGCCTTCGGGTTTGGACGAGTATCCGACGACGATGGTCGAGGTCGCGGGGCTGCCCGCAGGATCGACGACGGTCTGAACCGCCCCCGCGGTCCGGGTGTCCGACATCAGTGAGCCTCCCAGGTGTGAACCGGTTCGTTACTGTGCATGTGCTCGAGGTAGGTCTTGAGCATGTCGCGCAGAGCCTGGGGCCGCGATGCACCGGCAATCTCAAGCCGAGATACCTCTGCAGTCTGCCACGTCGACCCGTTCGCCGCACGCAGGCACCGTCGCTCGACGATGTCGAGCAGCCGCCCGATCTCGCGCTCGTCGACCTCCCAGGCGCGCAGCCCCTCGGCGGCGAGCGGCAGCAGCTTGCGGACCACCAGCTCGGCCGCGGGGACGTGGCCCACCCGCGGCCAGTAGACCTCGGCCTGGATGCCGTTCCGGATGCCCGCCGTGAAGTTCTCCTGAGCGGCCAGGAAGGACATCTGGGACCAGACCGGCCGGTCCTGGCCGGCCAGCGCGCGCACCAGCCCGGCGAAGAAGGCCGCGTTGGCCATGGTGTCCACCACCGTCGGCCCGGCCGGCAGCACCCGGTTCTCGACCCGCAGGTGCGGCGCCCCGCCGCTCACGTCGTAGACCGGGCGGTTCCAGCGGTAGACGGTGCCGTTGTGCATCCGCAGCTCCTCCAGCTGCGGCACGCCGCCCCGGTCCAGCACCGCGGCAGGGTCCTCGTCGGTGCTGATCGGCAGCAGGGCGGGGAAGTACTGCGAGTTCTCCTCGAACAGGTCGAAGATCGAGGTGATCCAACGCTCGCCGAACCAGACCCGCGGGCGTACGCCCTGGACCTTCAGCTCCTCGGGTCGGGTGTCGGTGCTCTGCTCGAACAGCGGGATGCGCGACTCCGCCACCAGGTGCTTGCCGAAGAGGAAGGGCGAGTTGGCCCCGACCGCGACCTGGATGCCGGCGATGGCCTGGGCCGCGTTCCAGTAGCCCGGGAAGTCCTCCGGGCTCACCTGGAGGTGGACCTGGGTCGAGGTGCAGGCCGCCTCGGGCATGATCGTGTCCGAGATCATGTGGAGGCGCTCGACCCCCTCGATCGAGATCTCCAGGTCCTCGCCGCGGGCCGCGAAGATCTGCTGGTCGAGCAGCGAGTAGCGCGGGTTCTCGCTGACGCTGTCGAGCTTGACGTGCTCGGGCATCAGGGTCGGCAGGATGCCGATCATCGCGAGCTGGGTGCCGGCCGCCCGGGCCTGCGGCTCGGCGGCGTTCAGCGACGTCCGTACTGACTGCTCGAAGGAGCTGAACCCGTCGCCGGCCAGCCGTCGGGGGGCGACGTTGATCTCGATGTTGAACAGACCCAGCTCGGTCTGGAAGTCGTCGTCGGCGATGGCGGCCAGCACCTCGGCGTTGCGCATCGCCGGCTGGAAGTCGTCGTCGACGAGGTTCAGCTCGATCTCCAGGCCGGCCATCGGCCGCTCGAAGTCGAAGCGCGACTCGGTCAGCATCCGGGCGAGCACGTCCAGACCCTTGCGGACCTTGTCCCGGTGATGCTTCCGGTCCTCGCGGGTGAACTGCCTCGCGTCGACCTCTGCTCCCATGGGCACATCCTGACCTATCGGCGACCCGTTGCGCAGCAGGTCCCCTGGTCAGCCCGGTGGCGTGGCGGTCGCCCCCGCTGGGCCGACCGAGCCAGGGGTAGCGTGCCGCCATGGCCGATCCCGACCCCGCGACCGCCGCTGCCCCGCCGGCCTACTACCACCGGCTCGACGAGCGCAGGTTCTCCCCCACCCCGCACGTCAGCGGGGCCTGGCAGCCCGGTGAGCAGCACATGGGACCGGTGGCCGGCCTGATCGTGCACGCCGTCGACGGTTTCGTCGCGGCGCGGGGCACCGACGACCTGCAGATCAGCCGCCTGACGTACGAGATCCTCGGCCTGCTCGGTGCGACCGAGACCGAGGTCGAGGTGTCCGTGCTGCGGGCCGGTCGCACCATCGAGCTGCTGGAGGTGACCCTGACCCTGGCCGGCCGGGTCGCGGTCCGGGCCCGGGTGTGGCGGCTCGGACGTGGCGACACCGCGGCGGTCGCCGGGGGTCAGCCCGCCGACCTGCCCGCGCCGGAGAGCTGCGAGCCGTGGTCGGCCAGCACGCTGTGGGACGGCGGCTTCATCGCCTCGTTGGAGATGCGGCCGCTGCCCCATCCGGAGCCGGGCCGGGCGGGCGCCTGGCTGCGGACCCGGACCGCGCTGGTGGCGGGTGAGCCGAGCAGCGACCTGGCCCGGTTCGTGATGCTGGTCGACACCGCCAACGGGATCGCGGTCCGGGAGCCGCCGAGCCGGTGGCTGTTCCCCAACCTGGACCTCACCGTCCATCTCTACCGTCAGCCCCAGGGGTCCTGGGTCGGACTGACCACCGAGGTGGTCTTCGGGGCCAGCGGCGTGGGACTGACCAGCAGCGTGCTGCACGACCGGTCGGGGCCGGTGGGGCGGGCCGAGCAGATCCTGACGGTCCGGCCGCGGCCGGCGCTCTGATCCGGCCGGGGTGCGGAGTCTGCGGCCCTGCCCACGGGCGGACTAGGCTCAACGACCATGTCCGTCCGTACCCCCTCTGACCAGCCCGCCGACCTCCTTCCCCCGACCGCTGAGCGCCGTCCGTTCACCCGCACGCACCACGGTGACGCCGTCGAGGACCCGTACGAGTGGCTGCGCGACAAGGAGGACCCGGCGACGATCGCCTACCTCGAGGCGGAGAACGCCTACACCGAGCAGCGCACCCAGGGGCTCGCCGACCTGCAGGAGGCGCTGTTCGGGGAGATCAAGGCCCGGACCCAGGAGACCGACCTCAGTGTCCCGACCTTCTCCACCCACCGCGGCGGGCCGTCCTACTGGTACTACGTCCGGACCGTGGAGGGGTCGGAGTACCCGCTCTACTGCCGGGCCCCGGCCCGCGACCGCCAGACCCCGCCCGACACCAGCCGTCCCATCCCTGACGAGCAGGTGCTGCTCGATGGGAACGCCGAGGCCGCGGGCGAGGAGTTCTTCTCCATCGGTGCCTTCAGCCTGTCCCCCGACGGCCGACTGCTGGCCTACTCCACCGACATCAGCGGGGCGGAGCGCTTCACCCTGCTGGTGAAGGACCTGCAGACCGGTGAGCTGGTCGGGCAGCCGATCCCCGACACCTCGTACGGGGTGGCGTGGGCGCAGAACAGCTACCTCTTCTACGGCCGGGCCGACGAGGCGTGGCGCCCGTACGTGGTGCTGCGGCACCGCCTGGGCACCGACCCCGCCACCGACGTCGAGGTGGTGACCGAGCCCGACGAGAGGTTCTGGCTGGGCGTGGACAGCAGCCGGGACGACCAGTGGCTGGTGTTCTCGGCCGGCAGCAAGCTGACCTCGGAGTGCCGGCTGCTCTCCACCGCCGACCCCGAGGGCGAGCCGCGGATCGTCGCGGAGCGACGTCAGGGGGTGGAGTACGACATCGAGCCGGCCGGGGACCGGCTGCTGGTGGTGCACAACGACGGCGCCGAGGACTTCGTCCTGGCCCAGGCCCCGCTGACCGCGACCAGCCACCAGGAGTGGACCCCGGTGCTGGACCACCAGCCGGGGGTCCGGGTCCTCTCGGTGGAGGCCTACGCCGGCCACGCCGTGGTGTCGCTGCGCCGCGACGGCCTGACCGGGCTGCACGTGCTCCCCCGGGACGAGAACGGCGACCTCGGCCCCGGCGCCGATGTGGAGTTCGAGGAGCCGCTGTTCACCGTGGACTCCGCGGGCGGGTCGGAGTACGACACCCCGACGATCCGGCTGAGCTACGCCTCGATGCTGACCCCCGACTCGGTGCTGGACTACGACCTGCGGACCGGCGAGCGCACCCTGCTCAAGCAGATGCCCGTGCTCGCGGACCCGACCCACGGGCCGTACGAGCCGGGCCGCTACGTCCAGGAGCGTGGCTGGGCCACCGCCGCGGACGGCACCCGGGTGCCACTGTCGATCGTCCGCCGGGCCGACGTGGCCCTGGACGGGTCGGCCCCGGCCGTGCTCTACGGCTACGGGTCCTACGAGATCCCCATGGACCCCGGCTTCTCGCTGTCCCGCCTGTCGCTGCTGGACCGCGGCATCGTCTACGCCATCGCTCACGTCCGCGGGGGCGGCGAGCTCGGTCGCGGCTGGTACGAGCAGGGCAAGACCCTGACCAAGCGCAACACCTTCACCGACTTCGTCGCCTGCGCCGACTACCTGGTCGAGCACGGCTACACCTCGCCCGACCGGCTGGGTGCCCGGGGCGGCAGCGCCGGCGGCCTGCTGTTGGGGGCGGTGGCCAACCTGGCCCCCGAGAAGTTCCGCGCGATGCACGCCGCGGTGCCCTTCGTCGACGCGCTGACCACGATCCTCGACCCGGACCTGCCGCTCACGGTGATCGAGTGGGAGGAGTGGGGCGACCCGCTGCACGACCCCGAGGTCTACGCGTACATGAAGTCCTACACGCCGTACGAGAACGTCACCGAGCGCTCCTACCCGGCGATCCTGGCCACGACCAGCCTGAACGACACCCGGGTGTTCTACGTCGAGCCGGCCAAGTGGGTGGCCGCGCTCCGGCACGTCGCGACCAACGCGCCCGACCGCCCGATCCTGCTCCGGACCGAGATGGTGGCCGGTCACGGTGGGGTCAGCGGCCGCTACCAGAGCTGGCGCGAGCTGGCCTTCGAGTACGCCTGGCTGATCGACCAGATCACCCCCTGACCTCGCGGTCGACGTCCGGCCCGGTCGAGCCCTCCGGGGCCCGGCCGGGCCGGTTAGTCGCCCGCGATGGGGTCGTACGCGCCCGGTTTGGCCCCGGACGCATCCGGATGGGGTGGCCTCTACGAAGAGTTGGTGAGTACGGGAAAACCCGAGGGCAATGTCTCAGGGATTCTTCAGGGCAGGAAAGGAATCCTTTCCGGCACCTCACACGTTCTTTCTGTTGAAGGCAACGAAAGGGGCCACAGTGGCAACAACAGTACGTTCTCGGACGTCCGAAGGCATCGACGGAAAAGATGCTGTCGGCTTATATCTCGAAGGTATCGCCAAGACTCCGCTGCTGGTCGCCGAAGAGGAGGTCGAGCTGGCCAAGGCCATCGAGCTCGGTCTCTACGCCGAGCACATCCTCTCCGGTGTCGTCACCTCCGCCGAGCGTGGACGGCGGGCCAAGCGGCCCACCAAGGCCGAGCTCGAGTTCCTGGTCGAGGAGGGGGAGCGGGCCCTGCAGCGGTTCGTCACCGCCAACCTCCGGCTGGTCGTCTCGGTCGCGCGCAAGTACGGCCGGTCGCAGATGCCGCTGCTGGACCTGGTCCAGGAGGGGAATACCGGTTTGATCCGGGCCGTCGAGAAATTCGACTACACCAAGGGATTCAAGTTCTCCACCTACGGCACCTGGTGGGTCCGGCAGTCGATCAGCCGGGGAATTGCCCAGCAGGGTCGCATTGTCCGGCTTCCGGTTCACGTGGCCGAGCAGGTGAACCAGGTCGGGGCGGTTCGTCGGACCCTGGAGCGTCGCCTGGGCCGCGAGCCGGAGATCGCCGAGATCGCCGCCGAGATGGATCTGGCCCCCGACCGGGTGCTGGACCTGATCCGCCACGGGCGCGACCACGTCAGCCTGGACGCCCCGGTCGAGGAGGGCGGCGACACCGCCCTCGGCGACCTGATCGCCCGCGAGCCGATGCCCGGCCCGGACGAGGTGTTCCTCGACGCCGAGGAGCACGCCCGCCTCGAGGCGATGCTGTCGCAGCTGGACGAGCGCTCCGCCGACGTGGTGCGACGCCGCTACGGTCTCGTCGACGGCCGGCAGGCCAAGCTGGCCGACATCGGCGCGGTCTGGGGCATCACGGCCGAGCGGGTCCGTCAGATCGAGCGGCAGGCCATCACCGTGCTGCGCGGCAAGTCGGTCCTCGCGGCCTGACCCGCCCCTGTGGTCCCGAACGGGGCGATCCGGAGTCTCTCCGGGTCGCCCTGTTCGTCGTCCGCCGGCGAGGCAGCCCCAGCTAGGCGCCCAGCTCTCGGATCAGGCCTTCCTGGGCCACGTCGGAGACCAGGCTGCCGTCCTGGAACAGCCGCCCGGTGGACAGACCCAGACCGCCGGAGGCGGACGGGGAGATCTGGTCGTAGAGCAGCCACTGATCGGCCCGGAACGGTCGGTGGAACCACATCGCGTGGTCGAGCGAGGCGGCCTGCACCGTGACCCCCCACAGCACGGGGTGCGGGACGGTGGTCACCGAGAGCAGGGTGAGGTCGCTGGTGTAGGCCAGCACCGCCTGGTGCAGCCGGGGATCGTCGGGCAGGGGCCCGTCCACCTTGACCCAGACCCGGGCCCGTGCCGGGTGCGCCGGGTCGACCAGAGCCCCGCCGCGGCGGGAGTCGCCGACGTAGCGGACGTCGAGCACACCCCACTCCTGCTCCCACATGGCCGACGGCCGGCCGGAGGCCTTGGCCATCACGTCGCTGAGCCGGGGACAGTCGTCGGGGCCGGGGACGCCCTCGGGCATCGGGTCGGCGTGCTGCAGACCGGGCTCGGTCACGTGGAACGACCCGGACAGATAGAAGATGACCTTGCCCCGCTGGCGGGCCACCACCCGGCGGGAGGAGAACGAGCCGCCGTCGCGGACGGTCTCGACGTCGTACACGATCGGGGTGTCGGTGCGGCCGGGGAGCAGGAAGTAGGCGTGCAGGGAGTGCAGGCTGCGCTCGACCGGCACCGTCCGGGCCGCCGCCATCAGCGCCTGGGCCAGCACCTCGCCCCCGAAGAGCCGCTGCAGCTGGGTGCGGGGCTGGTGGGCACGGAAGAGACCGACCTCGATCTCCTCCAGGTCGAGGAGATCGGTCAGCTCGGTCACGGACTGGGGCACCCCGTGAGCCTAGCGACCCGGACGCGGCCCGGGGCCGACCGGTGGCACCCCGGCGGCTCTAGGCTGGTCGGCGCAGGTCCGGGCCCCGACGGCCCGGACGGGAGAGGCGGTCACCCGATGGCGCAGCGTGGGTTCCTCGGACGTCGTCGGCCACCCCGGGACGACCTGCCCCCGGGCCAGTACGACACCGGCGAGGACTTCCCCGTCCTGACCGCGGAGGTCACCCCCGTGATCGACCCCGAGCGGTGGTCGATGAGCGTCGACGGACTGGTAGCGAACCCGACCACCTGGTCCTGGGCCGAGCTGCACGCGCTGCCGGAGTCGACGTACGCCGGGCCGATCCACTGCGTCACCACCTGGTCCAAGTTCGGGACCACCTTCGCCGGCGTCAGCCTCGACCTCCTGCTGGACGCGGCCGGGCCGCTCCCCTCGGCCACCCACGTGCTGGCCACCTCGACCACCGGCTACACCACCAACCTGCCGCTGGACCACCTGCGCGGCGGGCAGGCCTGGGTCGCGTGGACGTACGACGGCAAGCCGCTGCCCCGCGACCACGGCGGCCCGGCCCGGCTCCTCGTCCCGCACCTCTACTTCTGGAAGTCGGCCAAGTGGGTCACCCGGCTGACCCTGCTGGACCACGACCAGCCCGGCTTCTGGGAGGTCAACGGCTACCTCAACCTGGGCGACCCCTGGCGCGAGCAGCGCTACACCGGTGACTGAGGGCGGGGACGCGGTGCGCCCGGGTCCGGGACCCTGGCGGCCCGCCACCGTACGGGAGGTCTGGCGCGCAACGCCGAGCACGGTCGGGCTGCGGCTCGAGGTGCCCGGCCGGGTACCGCACCGGCCCGGACAGCACTACGTGGTCCGGCTGACCGCTGAGGACGGCTACACCGCCTCCCGGTCCTACTCGGTGGCCTCCGCCCCCGACGACGCGCTGCTGGAGCTGCTGGTGGAACGGCTGCCCGACGGCGAGGTGTCGTCCTACCTCGCCGAGGCGGTCGAGGTCGGCGACGAGCTCGAGGTGCGCGGACCCATCGGCGGCTGGTTCGTCTGGGACGGACCGGGCCGGGCGGTCGGGATCGGCGGCGGCACGGGGGTCGTGCCCCTGGTCGCGATGCTGCGCTGGGCCCGGGGTCACCCCGAGCTCGTCCCGCCGGGCCGGCTGCAGCTGCTCGCGGCGGCGCGGACGGCGGAGTCACTGCCGTACGGGGCCGAGCTGGCGGCGTACGGGGCCCGGCTCGTCCTGTCCCGCGAGGCGTCGGCGGCGGGGCGTCCGGCCGGCCGGGTGCAGGCCGAGGACCTCGTTCGCCTGGTCGCGCCGGACACCACCTACTACGTCTGCGGCTCGGCCGCCTTCGCCGAGCGGGTCAGCGGGCTGCTGGTCGGGCTGGGGGTCGAGGCGTCCGCCGTCCGGGTCGAGCGGTTCGGTCCCAGCGGCTAGCGCGACCCGGTCCCGCGGGGCCGGGGCCGGGCGGGCCGGTCACTCGTCCTTCTCCCGGTCGGCCAGAAACTTCTCGAACTCCGCCGCGATCTCCTCAGCGCTCGGCACCCGCTCCCGCTTCTCGGCCGAGATGGCGTCGAACTGCTGCTCCAGGGCGCGCACGAGCTCCTGCACCTCGCTGGAGCCCGCCATCTCCCCGGCGATGTCGGACAGGTTGGTGGCCGAGGCCTTCTCCAGCGGCTCCAGCGGGATCGCCAGGCCGGTCGCCTGGTTCAGCGACCGGGTCAGGGTCAAGGTGGCCTCGGGAAAGGCGGCCTGGGCCAGGTAGTGCGGCACGTGGGCCGCGAAGCCCATGGCCTTGCGATCGAGCTGCCCGAGCCGGAACTCCAGCAGGCTGGTGAAGCTCCCCGGCACCTCGACCCGGTCGATCCAGCTCCGGTAGCCCTGCACCAGCTCGGTGTCGGTGGCGTGCGCGGTCAGGGTGACCGGCCGGGTGTGCGGGACCGCCATCGGGATGCCGTGCACGGTCACGGTGAGCCGGACGCCGAGCCGCTCGACCAGCTCGATCAGGGCCGCGGCGAGCCGCTCCCACTGCACGTCGGGCTCGGGGCCGCTGAGCAGCAGGAAGACCTCGCCCTGCTCGTCGACCACCCGGTAGAGCCGCAGGTGCAGGTCGGCGTAGGAGGTCCAGTGGTCGGTGTCGAAGATCATGGCCGGGCGCCGGCTGCGGTAGTCGTGCAGCTGGTCGTGGTCGAACTCGGCCACCACGTCGTGCTCGAGGTGCTCCAGCAGGTGCGAGCTGAAGAGCCGCCCGGCCTGACCGGCGTCGACGAACCCGTCGAGCTGATGGATGAGCACCGGACGGTGGCCGGCGAGCTTGGCCACCACCTCTTCGTCCACGGTGTAGAGGAGGCTGGGATCCATCATGCCCCCAATCTACCCGTGAGCCGTCGCGGGCGGACTCAGGCGAGGCGGGCGTGGGCCGCGGCGATGGCGTTCTTGACCCGCTTCTCCGAGACCGGGACCTTGGTCCGGATCGGCTGGGCGAACAGGCCGACCCGGAGCTCCTCCAGCAGCCAGCCGATGTCGGCGACGAACTCCGGCAGCGGCCCGGGCGGCACCTCGGCGCACAGGGCGGCGTAGGCGTCCTCGGCGCGCAGGATGGTCTCCAGCCCGGTCTTGTCGCGGGCCGGCTGCGCGGCGGCCGTGGTCATCCGGGCGCGGACGGCCTGCAGGTAGCGCGGCAGGTCGACGAGGTGGGCGTACGGGGTGGCGGCGAGGAACCCGTCGAAGACCAGGTTGCCGAGCTGCTCGGTGACGTCGGCGGCCGTGGCCGGGCTCGCCGCGGCCAGGGCCGGCAGGTCGAGGACACAGCCCCGGTGCAGACCGAAGATCTGGGCGCCCAGCGAGGTGAGGCCGCGCATCAGCTCCGGGTTGTCGGCCCGGACGTCGTCGCACAGGGTCCGGAACGCCGACTCGGTCCGGACCGGTCCGCGCTGGTGGCGCCGGACCAGCTCCCCCACCGAGGCCAGCCGGACGTCGGCCAGCAGCGCCGGGACGGAGCCGTACGGGCTCTGGCCCAGCGCGAGCTTGTCCGGGTTGGAGAGGTGCCCCACGACCCACTTGGTCGGGTCGGGGGTGTTGAGCAGCACCAGCCGTCGCAGCCCGGCGGCGTGCTGGGCCGCGGCGCGCTCGACGGTGTCCGCCACGGCGAGCCCGACCGTGCTGCCCTCGTCGACCAGGGCGGGGTAGCCCACCACCTGGTGGCGCCCCCGGCTGACCTCGACCTGCTCGGCCACCTCGCCGAAGTCCCAGCCGGTCGACCCGGTCCGGGTGAGCTCGGCGGCGGCGGTGTTGAGGGTCTGGCTGACCTGGGCGGCCAGCTGGCGCTTGAGCTCCTCCAGGTCCTTGCCGCGGGCGAGCACGCTCGGGGGCCCACCGCCGTCGGCCACGATCTCGAAGCCCACCCGGAGATGGTCGGGGAGCGCCTGGGGCGACCAGTCGGCGGCGTCGACGAGGTCACCGGTCAGCAGCCGCAGGGCCCGTCCGAGCGCCTGCGGCAGGGGGACGCCGGAGTCGGGGCCGTGCTCGCCCTGCTCGGCCAGCCAGGCGAGGCCGCGCCGGGCGAACTCGGGCGCCGGGACGAACTGGCGCCGGACCGACTTGGGCAGCGACCGGATCAGCTCGGTGGCCAGCTCCGCCCGCAGGCCCGGGACCTGCCAGGTGAACGGGGCGTCGTCGACCTGGTTGAGCAGCGAGACCGGGACGGTGACCGTGACCCCGTCGGCGGGGTCGCCGGGAGCGAAGACGTAGCCCACCGGGAGGTCGTGGCCGGCCACCGTCCAGTGGTCGGGGAACGCGTCGGCCGACAGGGTCTCGGCCTCGTCGGTGGTCAGGTCGGCCATGCTCATGGTGAGCCGGTCCGGCTCCACCAGCCGGGCCTGCTTCCACCACGAGTCGAAGTGGGCCACCGAGGTGGCCTCGGCGGGGACCCGGGCGTCGTAGAACGCGAAGATCGTCTCGTCGTCGACGACGATGTCGCGCCGCCGGGTGCGCTCCTCAAGCCCCTCGGCCTCGGCCCGCAGCGCCTGGTTGTCGCGGAAGAAGTGGTGCCGCGGCCGCCACTGGCCCTCCACCAGCGCCGCCCGGATGAAGATGGCGCGGGCCTCGGCGGGGTTGACCCGGCCGTAGGAGACGCGCCGTTGCGCGACGATCGGGACGCCGTACAGGCTGACCTGCTCGTACGCCATCACCGAGCCCGCGCGGGCCGACCAGTGGGGCTCGGAGTACTGCCGCTTGATCAGGTGCGCGCCGACCTCCTCGACCTGCTCGGCGGTGACGGCGGCGACCGTCCGGGCCCAGAGGCGGCTGGTCTCGACGATCTCGGCGGCCATCACCAGGGGTGGGGCCGTCTTGGCCACGCTGGAGCCGGGGTTGATGGCGAACCGGGTGCCCCGGGCACCGAGGTACTCCCGGGCCGGCCGTCGGCCCCGCACCTTCGCCGCGGGCCGCCCGGGCGACGGGGTCTCGTCCTTCAGGTCGGCGAGACCCACGTGGGAGAGCAGGCCGGCCAGGGCGGCGGTGTGCACGCGGGAGGCGTCGGCGGCCTGGACGTTGCGGTCCAGGCCGAGGTCGCGGGTGATGTCCTTGAGCTGGGCGTGCAGGTCCTGCCACTCCCGGATCCGGAGGAAATGCAGGTACTCCTCGCGACAGAGCCGCCGGAAGGCGTTGCCGGACAGCTCGTGCTGGGAGGACCGGACGTAGTCCCAGAGCCGGAGCAGGGCCACGAAGTCGCTGCCGTCGGGGTCGGGTGACTCACCCTCGGCCGCCGTGCCCAGCGGCGCCCAGAACCGGCGGTGCAGCGCGTCGGCCTTCTCGCGCTGCTCGGGGGGCCGCTCCCGCGGGTCCTGGATGGAGAGCCCCGAGACGATGACCAGCATCTCGCGCAGGCAACCCTGGCGCTCGCCCGCGAGCAGCATCCGGCCCATCCGCGGGTCGACGGGGATGGCGGCCAGCCGCCGCCCGACCGCCGTGAGCCGGACCGGGGTGCCGGCTCGCGCGGGCCTGGGCGGGGCGGTGATGGCCCCGAGCTCCTCCAGCAGCCGGAGGCCGTCGGTGATCTGGGTGTTGTCGGGGGCCTCCACGAACGGGAAGGAGGAGACGTCACCCAGGTCGGCGGCGGTCATCTGCAGGATGACCGAAGCCAGGTTGGTCCGGAGGATCTCCGGCTCGGTGAACGCGGGCCGGGCCAGGTAGTCCTCCTCGCTGTAGAGCCGGATGCAGACCCCCGGCGCGACCCGGCCGCAGCGGCCGGCGCGCTGGTTGGCCGACGCCTGGGAGACCGGCTCGATCGGCAGCCGCTGAACCTTGGTCCGAGCCGAGTAGCGCGAGATGCGGGCCGTGCCCGCGTCGACGACGTAGCGGATGCCGGGGACGGTGAGGGAGGTCTCGGCCACGTTGGTGGCCAGCACGATCCGGCGCCCGGTGTGTCCGGTGAACACCTTGTGCTGTTCGGCCGAGGACAGCCGGGCGTACAACGGGATGACCTCGGTGAAGCGCAGCCGCAGGCCGTTGACGGCCTCCGCGGTGTCGCGGATCTCCCGCTCGCCGGACAGGAAGACCAGGATGTCCCCGTCGCCCAGTGCGCTGAGCTCCTTGACCGCCTCGGTGATCCCGCCGATCTGGTCGGCCTCGCCGTCGGCGAGCAGCGGGCGGTAGCGCACCTCGACCGGGAAGGTCCGACCCGAGACGGCGATGATCGGGGCGGGCCGGCCGTCGGCGTCGGCGAAGTGGGCCGCGAAGCGCTCGGTGTCGATGGTGGCCGAGGTGACGATGACCTTGAGCTCGGGCCGCC
>JAOPXW010000178.1 GCA_025964935.1 Friedmanniella sp.
GGGCTCAACGGCGCCGGGAAGACCACCCTGCTGCGCATCCTGGCCGGCGTCGAGGCCTCCGACACGGGCGCGGTCAAGCCCGGGCACGGGCTGCGGCTGGGCTACTACGCCCAGGAGCACGAGACCCTGGACACCTCCAGGTCGGTGCTGGCCAACATGAAGAGCGCCGCCCCGAACCTGAACGACACCGACGTCCGCAAGGTGCTGGGGTCGTTCCTGTTCTCCGGCGACGACGTGGACAAGCCGGCGAGCGTGCTCTCCGGCGGTGAGAAGACACGGCTGGCTCTGGCGGCGCTGGTCGTCAGCAGCGCCAACGTGCTGCTGTTGGACGAGCCGACGAACAACCTGGATCCGGCCTCGCGGGCCGAGGTGCTGGCGGCGATCAAGACCTACGCCGGCGCCGTGGTGCTGGTGACCCACGACGAGGGTGCGGTCGAGGCGCTGGACCCGGACAAGGTGCTGCTGCTCCCGGACGGGGTCGAGGACCTCTGGAGCCCCGAGTACGCGGACCTGATCTCGCTGGCCTGACCCGCTCCGCCGCCGGCGCCCCACCTCGGTAGGTCCCCTTGTCATCGGGACAAACGACCCTTTACAGCCCGCCCGGTGTCTGTTCGAATGACCTCATACGGGGAGGGGGAACCACGTGTGCTGACCAAGGGGGCCCGGATCACGGGCGGACACCGCGAGGTGTTGACGACCGAGTACGCCAACCGGTACGCCGCAGGGGAGAGCATCCGCTCGATCGCGGCGGACGAGGGGCGCTCGTACGGCTTCGTGCACGCACTGCTCAAGAGTGCCGGAGTTGACCTACGCAGTCGGGGTGGTGCCACGCGTGGCACCAGAGCGGCACCGCAGGGGGGCTCTGGGTAGCCGCCGGGAGGGTGTCTCCTTCGCCGGCCGGGGCCAGGAATAGCCCGGTCGGCCGCGACGTTTCGTTGCGGGACGCAGAATGTGCAGCGCAGGCGGCAGCGGCCGTCTGCGCCGTGTCCCGGAAGGAGTCCCGATGTCGATGATGCGCGGAGGCAGCATGGGCCTCATGCGGCGGATGTCCCAGGACCCTGACCTGGCCGACCACCGGCTCACCCGGGGGGTCGTCTGGCGGATCCTGCGCTTCGCCCGACCCTACCGGCGGCTGATCATCGTCTTCATCATCCTGATCACCGTGTTGGCCGCGCTGGCCGTGACCCCGCCGCTGCTGTTCAAGCAGATCATCGACGAGGGCGTGCTCAAGGGTGACCGGCGGGTGCTGTTGACCTTGTCCGCCACGGTGGCGCTGGTCGCCGTGGCGCAGGCGGTGCTGGGCATGGTGCAGCGCTGGTGCTCGGCCCGGATCGGCGAGGGCCTGATCTTCGACCTCCGGACCCAGGTCTTCGACCACGTGGTCACCATGCCGGTGGCCTTCTTCACCCGGACCCAGACCGGCAAGCTCGTGTCCCGGCTGAACTCCGACGTGATCGGGGCCCAGCAGGCGTTCACCTCGACCCTGTCCACCGTGCTGTCCAACCTGATCAGCCTGGTCCTGGTCCTGGTGGCGATGCTCGCACTGAGCTGGCAGCTGACGGTGGCCGCCCTGGTGCTGCTCCCCATCTTCCTGATCCCGGCCAAGGTCGTGGGTCGCAAGCTCGCCGACCTGACCCGGCAGCAGATGCAGCTGAACGGGGAGATGTCGGCCGCCATGACCGAGCGCTTCAGCGTCAGCGGCGCCCTGCTGGTGAAGCTCTTCGGCCGGCTGCCCGACGAGCACGACCGCTTCGCGGTCCGCGCGGGCGGGGTCCGGGACGTCTCGGTCAAGATCGCGATGAACGGCCGGTTCTTCATCGCCTCGCTCGGCCTGGTCGCCGCCCTGGCCACCGCCCTCGTGTACGGGGTCGGCGGCCTCTACTACTTCGACGGCAAGCTCACGGTGGGCACCCTGACGGCCCTGGCCGGCCTGCTCGGCCTGCTCTACGGCCCGCTGACCCAGCTGACCAACCTGCGGATCGACGTGATGAACGCGCTGGTCAGCTTCGACCGCGTCTTCGAGGTCCTGGACCTGCAGCCGATGATCCGCGACGCCGAGGACGCGGTGCCGGTCAGCGGCCCGGCCTCGGTCAGCTTCGAGCACGTGTCCTTCGGCTATCCGGGGGCGGGTGAGGTGTCGCTGGCCAGCCTGGAGTCGGTCGCCACCCTGGAGAGCCGGCCGAACGCGGAGGTGCTGCACGACCTGACCTTCACCGTCCAGGCCGGCCACACGGTCGCCCTCGTCGGCCGCTCCGGCGGCGGCAAGACGACGATGACGCACCTGATCGCCCGGCTCTACGACGCCACCGCCGGGACGGTGTCGGTCGCCGGCACCGACGTCCGGCACCTGACCCTGGACTCGCTGCGGGACGCGGTCGGCTACGTCACCCAGGACGCCCACATGTTCCACGACACCATCCGGGCCAACCTCAGCTACGCCCGCCCGGACGCCACCGACGACCGGATGTGGGACGTGCTGGCCGCCGCCCAGATCCGCGACCTGGTCGAGAGCCTGCCCGACGGTCTGGAGACCGTGGTGGGGGAGCGCGGCTACCGCCTCTCCGGCGGTGAGCGCCAACGGCTGGCCATCGCCCGGCTCCTGCTGAAGGCACCGCCGATCGTGGTGCTGGACGAGGCCACCGCGCACCTGGACTCGGAGTCGGAGGAGGCGGTGCAGCAGGCACTCGACCTGGCCATGATGGGGCGCACCAGCATCGTCATCGCGCACCGGCTGTCGACCATCCGCAACGCCGACCTGATCCTGGTCGTGGACCGGGGCCGGATCGTGCAGAGCGGCCGGCACGCGGAGCTGCTGGCCCAGGGCGGCCTCTACGCCGAGCTGCACCGGACCCAGTTCGCGGCACCCCGGATCGCCGCGGTGCCCGAGGACGGCTCCGAGGACGACCTCAGGCCGGCGGTCGGCGCCAGGCGCTGATCCGCACCGACACCGTCACCGACACCGGGTCGGGCAGCTCGGTGACCGCCGCCTGCAGGTCGGCCCCGTCCGTGTGGAAGGCACTCGGACCCATCAGGACGAGGTCGAGCACGGCGGCGTGGTCCAGGGTGACCCGGTAGCGACAGTCCGCCTCGCCGACCGGGACGAAACCGTGCAGGGACGAGGCGATCCGGTCCTGCTTGCCCTCTTCGACCTCCAGCAGGCCCAGCGGAGCCCGCAGCTCCTGCAGGTGCTCCGGGGTGGGGGCCAGTACGACGAGCTGACCGTGGGGTCGCAGGACGCGGGCGAACTCGGCCGGGTGCCGCGGCGCGAAGACGCTGAGCACCAGGTCGACCG
>JAOPXW010000181.1 GCA_025964935.1 Friedmanniella sp.
TTTACGGGCCGTCGGCGGCCTCGGCGGCCTCGGCCAGGGCGACGACCTTGGCCACCGTACGGACGTTGCGCACCGTGGCGCTGACCCCGATCAGGGGGCTGAAGCGGGCGGCCAGGTCGCTGCGACCCAGCCCGTGCCCGTAATGCACGTAGATCTCCCGCTCCCCGACCACGTACGGCTCGTCCTGTGCCGCGGCCTCCGCGATCCGGGTGGCCACGTCGGCGTGCGGCGCGCCGGTCAGGAAGGCGACGGTGACCTGGCTGGGGTCGCCGTCGGGGAAGGGGTTGGCGGCCAGCGCGGCCCGGAGCTCGGCCAGCGTCCGTACGGTGACGTCGACCGAGAACCCGAAGCGCTCGGCGATCGCGTGGGCCAGCTCCCTCTCCACGGTGGCCGGGCGGTGGCTCGAGACCAGCACGAGGTTGCCGCTGTTGAGGGAGGTGGCGACGCCGGTGTAGCCGAGCCCGCTCGCCAGCGCCCGGAGGTCGGCCATCGGCACCAGCTTGGCCCCGCCGACGTTGATACCGCGCAGAAAGGCGACCTGAGTGCTCACGTCGCCCATCCTCGCAAGGCGCCGGCCCGGCCGGTCCGCCGGTGGCCCGCCCCTTCGTGATCACGGGTGCAGGAACCTGGGTAGACCTAGGTTTCGGTCGCTCTACGCAGGTTGCAAACTGCGTCAAGTGATCGGAACGTGGGTCGAGTGGACCGGTCCGTGGGTCAAGTGGGCCGGTCCGTGGGTCAAGTGCGGGCCCGGGGTGAGTGGGGCCGGTGCGGGGGTGAGTGGGACCGTCCGGGGGCGAGCGGGACGGTCCGGGGGCGAGTTGGGACGGTCCGGGACCGAACGGCCGGACCGGTCAGGACGCGAGGACCACGCGCCCCCGTACGTACAGGCGGCGCGACTCCTCCAGCGCATGGCGCAGGTCGACCATGGTCCGCCGGGCCTGGCCCGGCATCACCATCGACCACACGAACCGGGTCATCCCCCAACAGTCGGCCCGCATCGCGTCCTCTCGCTGCTTCTCGCGGAAGACGCAGTCCGACGGAGTCTCCCCGGGCCGCAGCAGGTCGAGGTATTTCACCTTCCCGTCGAACTCGCCGAGGTGACGGTGGTCCTCCCAGGAGAAGTCGGCCACGCCGACGGTCCTCCCGTCCGGGCGGCGTACGGGGTACTGCAGGGTGGGCGCGGGGATGCCGTAGCGGAAGAACTGCACCCGGGTCACCGACTCGCCCGGCGACTCGGCGCCCGGGTCGGCGAGGCGCAGGGCCAGCCTGGCGGTGCGTGAGCCCGGTGCGTGGGCGAAGTGCTCCTGCCAGGCCCGGAGCTGGTCGCCGAGACCCGGGTCGATCCGGAGGGCGGAGTCCGCGGTGACCACCGCAGACTCCAGGCCGGAGCGGCAGGCCACCTCCCACACGGCGCGGGCCGGCGACACCGAGGCGACGCCGTCCCACAGCCCGACGTCGTCGGCCGGGGCGGGCTGGGTGCTGCAGTGGTGGTTGGCCGCAGCCGCCCGACGGGGCGACCCCCCATCCAGTCGCAGCAGGTGCACGACCGAGAGGTCCTGCTGGTAGATGGCGAATCCGTGCAGCGCCGCTGCGGAGGCCCCCGTCAGGGCCACCGGACCCTGTTGGGCGGCCAGGGCGGCCCGCGCGTGCAGGAGGTGCTTGCCCGCGTCGTCACAGGCCTCGTACGCGGCGGCGGAGACGTACATCCCCCGCCGCAGCCGTACGACCTGGCCGGCTCGGCGGGCCCGCGCGAGACTTGCGTCCGACTCACCGCAGTCCAGCGCCTCGGCGCGGCTGAACACCCCGCGGTTGGACTGGGCGGCGTCGAGGAACTGAATGCTCACGCGGCTGACTCTGACCCGCCGGCGGGGCGAGGACAACCGGTTGGGCGACATCTGTGGACGACGGGCCGGGTGCCCGGGGACGGGGTCGTACGCCGCCGCCCCGGTCGAGCCCCCGTACCCGACCCAGGTTCCGACCACTTGACGCAGGTTGCAACCTGGGTCAAGCGGTCGGAACCTAGGTCTACCTAGGTTGCCGCACCCCGGCCCAGGGACGCCGGGACGCCGGGACCCGGTGCCGGGGGCGGCGCGCAGGCGGGGCGGGGCGGGCGGGGCGGGCGGGGTCAGACCCCGGCGAGCTGGTTGGTCCGGGGGCGGATGAAGCAGACCCAGGTGACGGCGACGCAGATCACGTAGAAGGCGATGAAGGCCAGGTAGGCCCCGTCGCCGTTCTTCAAGGTCAGGAAGGACTGGCGGAAGGCCAGGTTGACCAGCACCCCACCGAAGGCGCCGACGGCCCCGGCCAGCCCGATCAGGGCACCGGCGCGACGTCGGGCGAGGGTGTCGGCGACCTCGACGGAGGTGCCGCCGGCCACGTCGCTCTGCGCCTTGGCGTGGAAGATGGCCGGGATCATCTTGTAGACCGAGCCGTTGCCGATGCCGCTGAAGATGAACAGCACCACGAAGCCGGCGATGAACATGGGCAGCGAGTTGACCTGGGAGGCGGCCAGCACGATGACCGCGCCCACAGCCATGATGACGAAGTTGATGCAGCTGACGATCGAGCCCTTGTAGCGGTCGGCGAGCATCCCGCCGACGGGCCGGACCAGCGAGCCGAGCAGTGGGCCGAGGAAGGTCAGCGCGGCCGCCTTGACCGGGACCGGGAACTGCGAGGGGAACTGGGTCAGCAGGACCTGGCCGAACGCGAACCCGAAGCCGATGAACGACCCGAAGGTGCCGATGTAGAGCAGCGAGATGATCCAGGTCTCGCGGTGCGCGACGACCTCGCGGATCGCACCCTTGGCGTTGCTGTTCTGGGTCAGGTTGTCCATGAACAGGGCCGCGCCGATCGCGGCGAGGAGGATCAGCGGGATGTAGATCGCGACCATCACCCGCGGGTGGGTGACCCCCACCGTCGCCAGCACGAGCAGCCCGACCAGCTGGACCGCGGGCACCCCGAGGTTGCCGCCGCCGGCGTTGACCCCCAGCGCCCAGCCCTTGAGGCGTGCCGGGTAGTAGGCGTTGATGTTGGTCATGGACGAGGCGAAGTTGCCACCGCCGAGACCCGCGAACGCGGCGACGATCAGGTACGTCGTGTACGAGGCGGGGTGC
>JAOPXW010000200.1 GCA_025964935.1 Friedmanniella sp.
AGGAGCTGGCCGACTCCGCGGCCGCGCTCGGCTGCGCGGAGGTCGTCCGGCTGGGCTTCGTGGACTCCGGCTGGCGGACCGAGGCCCCGCCGGACGCCTTCAGCCGGATGGACCTCGACACCGCGGCCGCCCCGCTGGTGGAGGTGCTGCGGCGGGAGGGCGCGGACGCGCTGACCAGCTACGACGCGGCCGGGGGCTACGGGCACCCGGACCACCTGCAGGTGCACCGGGTGGGGCGCCGGGCGGCGGAGCTGGCCGGCACGCCGCTGGTCCTGGAGGCCACCATCGACCGTGACCTGATCCGACCCCTGGTCCGGGTGGCCGCGGCCGTCCCCCGGCTGCTGCCGTCGGTCCGGGCGGCGGAGTACGCCACCGCGTACACCCCGCGGCGCGAGCTCACGCACCGGGTGGACGTACGGGCCTACGTCGACACCAAGCGGGCGGCGCTGCGGGCCCACACCAGCCAGGCCGGGGGAGACGAGGGGCTGCGCACCGCCGCCCTGCTGCTGATGCTGCCGCGCTGGCTCTGGCGGCGGCTGCTGGGACGGGAGTGGTTCGTCGAGGTCGGCCGGACGCCCGGCCCACTGCTCGACGACATCTTCACCACCCTGGAGACGTGACGCCCGCGCGTCGGTGGCGGGCGGAACGCCCCTGTCCGGTGCAGTGGCGTCCCTTTCCGGGGCGGCTCAGCTGTTCTGTGGGAACCCGAGGTTCAGGCCGCCGTGGCTAGGGTCGAGCCAGCGCGTGGTGACGACCTTGCCGCGGGTGAAGAAGTGCACCCCCTCGGTGCCGTGGGCGTGCGTGTCGCCGAACAGCGAGCTCTTCCAGCCCCCGAAGGAGTAGTAGGCCATCGGGACCGGGACGGGCACGTTGATGCCGATCATCCCCACCTTGACCTCGTTCTGGAACTGCCGGGCCGCCCCGCCGTCGTTGGTGAAGATGGCGGTGCCGTTGCCGTACGGGTTGGCGTTGATGAGCTGGACGCCCTCGGCGTAGCTGTCGATCCGGACCACCGACAGCACCGGGCCGAAGATCTCGTCGGTGTAGATGCTCATGTCGGTCGTGACGTGGTCGAACAGCGTCGGGCCGACGAAGAAGCCCTCGCCGTCGGCGTCGACCTGCGGGGCCCGGCCGTCGACGACCACGGTGGCCCCGGCCGCCTCACCGGCGTCGATGTAGCCGGCCACCCGGTCCCGGGACACCGAGGTGACCAGCGGCCCCATGTCACAGCCGCGGGTGCCGTCCCCGGTCCGCAGCCCGACCGTGCGCTCCTTGATCTTGGCCACCAGCTCGTCGGCGATCTCGCCCACCGCCAGCACGGCCGAGATGGCCATGCAGCGCTCGCCGGCGGAGCCGTAGCCGGCGTTGACGGCCTGGTCAGCGGCCAGGTCCAGGTCGGCGTCGGGCAGCACCAGCATGTGGTTCTTGGCCCCGCCCAGGGCCTGCACCCGCTTGCCGTGGGTGGTGCCGGTCTCGTACACGTAGCGCGCGATCGGGGTGGAGCCGACGAAGGAGATCGAGGCCACGTCGGGGTGGGTCAGCAGGCCGTCCACCGCGACCTTGTCCCCGTTGAGCACGTTGAAGACCCCGTCGGGCAGACCGGCCTCCTGCCACAGCTCCGCCATCCACAGCGCGGCGGTCGGCACCTTCTCGCTGGGCTTGAGCACCACGGTGTTGCCCGCCGCGATCGCGATCGGGAAGAACCACATGGGCACCATGGCGGGGAAGTTGAAGGGCGAGATGATCCCGACGACGCCGAGCGGCTGGCGGACCGAGTGCACGTCGACCTTGGTGGAGGCGTTCTCGGTGAACCCGCCCTTCAGCAGGTGCGGAATACCGCAGGCGAACTCGACCACCTCCTGCCCGCGGCTGACCTCGCCGAGGGCGTCGGAGAGCACCTTGCCGTGCTCGGAGGTGATGATGGCGGCGAGCTCGGACTTGCGCGCGTTCAGCAGCTCCCGGAAGGCGAAGAGGATCTGGGTCCGGCGGGCCAGCGAGGTGTCGCGCCAGTCCGGGAAGGCCGCGACCGCGGCGGCGACGACCTCGTTCACGTCGGCCTCCGAGGCCAGCGCCAGCTGCGCGGTGACCTCGCCGGTGGCCGGGTTGGTGACGTCGGAGAAGCGGCCTCCGGTGCCGTCGAAGGTGGTGCCGTTCTTCCAGTGGTGCAGCGTCGTGGCCATGGCTAGTTCCTCACGTCGTGGATGGTTCAGAGGTCGATCTTGTTCGAGGTGACCGCGGCGGCCCGGTCGGCACCGAAGTGCCGCGCGACCAGGGCGACGGTCTTCTCCCGCTGACGGACGCTGATCTCGCGCGCCTGGTCCTCCCAGCCGAACACGCAGCTGCTCAGCACGCCGTCGAAGCCGACCGCGGCCAGTGCGGCGAAGATCTCGTCGAAGTCGACCTCACCCCGTCCGATCTCGGCGTGCTGGTGGACCCGGGCGGTCGAGCCCGGCGGGTTGACGATGTAGCGCAGCCCGTGGTCGGCGGTGTGGTCGAGGGTGTCGGCGAGGTGCACGTAGCTGAGCTTCTCCGCCGCGCCGGTGATGATCCGGGTGGCGTCGTTGCCCTGGTGGAAGGTGTGGGGGGTGCAGTAGAGGAACGAGATCCACTCCCGGTTCAGGCCGCGCACCATGTCCACCCCGGCCCGGCCACCCTCGATGAAGTCGTCCGGGTGCGGCTCCAGCACCAGCTTGATGCCCTCCCGCTCGAACAGCGGCAGCAGCTCGTCCATCGACCTCATGAACTGGCTCTCGGCCAGCTCGGCGTCCTCGGGACGGCCGTTGAACTCCGAGTTCATCACCTCGACCCCGAGGTCGACGGTGATCTGGATGGCCCGCTTCCAGGCGCGTACGGCGGCCTGCCGCTGGCCCTCGTCGGGCCCCGACCAGCGCTGCACCGGCAGCACGGAGGCGATCCCCACCCCCGCGTCCGCCGCCGCCCGGCGCAGCCGACGGACCCCGGAGTCATCGACCCGCGGGTACCTGAAGAAGGGGACGAAGTCCTCCTTGGGCGAGAGCTCCATCCAGTCGTAGCCCAGCCCGGCCACCACGTCGGGCAGCTCGTGCACGGCGTGGGTGGCGTAGAACATCTGCGGGTCGAGCGCCAGCTTCACGGCCGGGCCTCCATCGCGACCCGGACCTTCTGGCCGGTCCGGACGGCCTCCACCCCGGCCTCGCAGACCGCGACGGCGGCGTACCCGTCCCAGGCGCCGGGCCCGTCGACCGTGCCGCGCCGGGCCGCGTCGACCCAGCGCTGCAGCTCCACGTCGTACGCCGCCCCGAACCTCTGGACGAAGCCGGGGGTGAGGGAGCCGCCCCAGCGGCCGTCGGTGGTCTTGACGACCAGGTTCTGGTCGAGGCCGATGGTGGCGCTGCCGCTCTCCCCCACGACCTCGGTGCGCACCTCGTAAGCGACCCCGGTCCGGACGTAGATCTCGTCGGTGACGATCCGGCCGGACTCGGTCTCGAAGACCACGATCATCGGGTCGCTGGTGCCCGCCGGCGCCGCCTTGGTGGCCACGCCCTTGAGCACCTGCACGCTGGTGATCTCCTCGTCCAGGAGGAACCGGGCCACGTCGACCTCGTGCACGACCGAGTCGCGGATCATGAACTCGGAGTTGAAGAAGTCCGGGACGGTCGGGTTGCGGTGGGTGCAGTGCACGACCAGCGGGTTGCCCAGCGCCCCGTCGGTGATCAGCTTCTTCAGGGCCACGTACTCCGCGTCGAAGCGCCGCATGAACCCGACCTGGATCAGCGGCCGGCCCAGCCGGGCCTCCTTCTGCACGATCGCGTACGAGGAGGCGATGTCGGTGGTCAGCGGCTTCTCGCAGAGCACCGGGATGCCGCGGTCGAGGCAGGCGTTGACCTGCTCGTCGTGGGCTCTGCCGGGGGTGGCGATCAGGACGGCGTCGACGTCCTCGGCCCGGATGGCCTCGAACGGGTCGGCGACGGCGCGGGCACCGACCGAGGCGGCGACCTCGGCCGCCTTCTCGGGGAAGAAGTCGTTGACCACGGTCACGCGGGCGCCGCGGATCCGGCTGGACAGGGCGGCGGCGTGGAACGCGCCCATCATGCCGACCCCGAGGACGGCGATACGGAGCTCGGTCACGAGCGGTCTCCCATGTCGATGTTGGCCCCCGAGCAGGAGCTCAGGTAGGTGCGGGTGCGCTTGGCGATGGGCAGCGGGATGTCGGGGGTGCAGGGGTAGAGGTCGTGCTCGATGATGCCGCTGATGTCGCGGCCCAGTCCGCCCAGGGCGTCCAGCAGCGGGCCCATCGCCGGCACGCCGAGCGGCGGCTCGATCATCGAGCCCATCCGGACGGCTTCGGGGAAGGACAGGTCCTTGTCCAGGACCTGGGCGACGATCTCGGGGTTGACCTGCTTGAGGTGCACGTAGCCGATCCGGTCGGGGTACTTGCTGATCAGCTCCAGGCAGTCCCCGCCGTAGTAGGCGATGTGCCCGGTGTCCAGGCACAGGTTGACGAACTCCGGGTCGGTGGACTGCAGGAAGCGCTCGATCTCGGGCTGGTAGCCGACGTGGGTGTCGGCGTGGGAGTGGAACTGCACGTGCAGCCCGTACTCCTGGAGGATCCGGCGGCCGAGCTCGTCGGTGCCGCGGGTCAGCAGGTCCCACTGCTCGGCGCTGAGGTCCGGGCTCTCCCGGGGCGCGCCGGTCTTGTGGTCCCGCCAGGGCTCCGGGATGACCACGATGTGCTCACCACCCACCGCCCTGGTCAGCGCGGCCACGTCGGTCACCTGCTTCCAGGTTTAGTCCCAGGCGTCCGGATGGTGCAGTTGGGAGAAGACCGTGCCCGCCAGGACGGTCAGCCCGTGCTCGTCCAGGGCCTCCTGCAGCTCGCCTGCGTCGCTGGGCAGATACCCGTACGGGCCCAGCTCGATGGCCTCGTACCCGGCCTCGACGACCTCCCGGAGGAAGGTGCTGGCCGGCACCTGCTCCGGGTCCGAGGGGAACCACACGCCCCACGAGTCCGGTGCGGTGCCGATGGTGATCTTCGATGACACGGAGTCTCCTGCTTCCTTGGTTGGACTGCGGGGTGCGGCGAGCGGGTCGGTCAGGTGGTCGGGGTCAGGAACAGCTTCTGGGTGGCCTTGTGCTCGTCGTAGACGACCCGGGCCTGCTGCGTCGAGTCCAGGGTCGAGGTGGCGCTGACCGGCACGTCCCACCAGGACCCGCTGTCGGGGGCCCCGACCAGCGGGTCGGTCTCGACGTAGATGACCGTCGACAGCTCGGCCGCCTTGGCCGCGACCACGGCGTCGGCGAACTCGGCGGCGGTGGAGACCTTGACCACGTCCACCCCGAGGCTGGCCGCGTTGGCGGCCAGGTCGACGGGCAGCACCGCCCCGTCGAGGCGGCCGCTGTCGGCGCTGCGGTAGCGGTAGCGGGTGCCGAAGCGCTGAGAGCCGAGCGACTCCGAGAGGGAGCCGATCGAGGCGTACCCGTGGTTCTGGACCAGGACCGTGATGATCTTGATGCCCTCCTGGACAGCGGTCACCAGCTCGGTCGCCATCATCAGGTAGGAGCCGTCGCCGACCATCACGAACACGTCGCGGTCCGGGCAGGCCAGCCGGACGCCCAGGCCGCCGGCGACCTCGTAGCCCATGCAGGAGTAGCCGTACTCGACGTGGTAGCCCTTCGGGTCGCGCGTCCGCCACAGCTTGTGCAGGTCGCCGGGCATCGAGCCGGCCGCGCAGACCACGACGTCGCGCGGGTCGGACAGCTCGTTGACCAGCCCGATCACCTCGCTCTGGGTCAGCAGCCCACCGGCCCCCGCGTTCGGCGTCGGCGGCCGGTAGACGGCCTCCACCTGGGCCTCCCAGGCCGCGTTCAGCTCGGCGACGCGGGACTCGTACGCCGCCTCGACCCGGTAGCCGGTCAGCAGCCCGGTGAGGGCCTCGAGCGCCTCCCGGGCGTCGGCCACGACACTGAGCCCGGACTGCTTGACCGCGTCCAGCCCGGCGACGTTGACGTTGACGAAGCGCACGTCGGGGTTCTGGAACGCCGTCCGGCTGGCGGTGGTGAAGTCGCTGTAGCGGGTGCCGATGCCGATCACCACGTCCGCCTCGGCGGCGAGGGCGTTGGCCGCGGTGGTCCCGGTCGAGCCGACCGCCCCCAGGCACTGCGGGTGGTCGTAGACCAGCGTGCCCTTGCCGGCCTGGCTCTGACCGACGGGGATGCCGGTCGCCGTACAGAACGCAGCCAGGGCATCCTGGGCGCCGGAGTAGAGCACCCCACCGCCGGCGACGACCAGGGGCCTCTCGGCGCTCCGGATGAGCTCCGCGGCCGCCTCGATCACGGCGGTCTCCGGCCGCGGCCGGGCCACCCGCCAGACCCGCCGCTCGAACAGGCTGCTCGGCCAGTCGGCCGCCTGGGCCTGGACGTCCTGGGGCAGGCAGAGGGTGACCGCGCCGGTCTCGACGGGGTCGGTCAGCACCCGCATGGCCGCCAGCAGCGCGGACGGCAGCTGCTCGGGCCGCCAGATCCGGTCGAAGTAGCGCGACACGGGCCGGAAGCAGTCGTTGACCGTCACGTCGCCGGAGTCCGGCCGTTCCAGCTCCTGCAGCAGCGGCGAGGCCGCCCGGTCGGCGAAGGTGTCCGCCGGGATCAGCAGCACCGGCAGCCGGTTGATCGTGGCCAGGGCCGCCCCGGTCACCATGTTGGTGGCCCCCGGGCCGACGCTGGTGGAGATGGCGTACGTCTGCAGCCGGCTCTTCATCCGCGCGTACGCCACCGCGGTGTGCACCATGGCCTGCTCGTTGCGGCCCAGGATGTAGGGCAGCGCGTCGGGGGACTCGAGCTCGGCCTGCAGCAGGGCCTGGCCGAAGCCGGCCACGTTGCCGTGGCCGAAGATGCCCAGGCAGCCGGCGAAGAGCTTCTGCTCCACCCCGTCGGAGGAGGAGTACTGCACGCTGAGGAAGCGGACCATGGCCTGGGCCACGGTGAGGTGAACGGTCTCGGCCATCGGTCTCAGCCTTTCTCGGTGCCGGTGAGGCGCGGGTCGACCGGCTGGTCGTCCCAGGTGCCGCGGACCCACGTCTGGTCGGGGTGGTCGGAGATCTTCCAGGCGCGCTCGGCCCCGGGCCCGGCCATGATGTTGAGGTAGTACATGTCGTAGCCCGGCGCCGCGACGCAGGGGCCGTGCCAGCCGTACGGGACCAGCACGGTGTCGCGGTCGTGCACCTCTTCGAGGATGTCGATGCGGTGTCCCGGGGAGGAGGAGGTCCGCATGAACCCCAGCCCCGGCTCGCCGTGCGGACCGGCCGCGATCTCGAAGTAGTAGATCTCCTCCAGCTCGCTCTCGGTCTCGGTCGTCTCGTCGTGCTTGTGCGCCGGGTAGGACGACCAGTTACCGCCGGGGGTGATCACCTCGCAGGCGATCAGGGCACCCGCCTCCAGGGCCCCGGGGATACCGAAGTTGCGGACCTGCCGGCTGGACTGCCCCGCCCCGCGGAGCTCGACCGGCACCTGCGCGGCCGGACCGTAGCGCAGCGGCAGCACCGTGCTCGTCCGCGCCCCGCAGAGCGCGAACCGGCCGCCGTCGTGGGAGTGGATCCGGGCCACGTGACCGACCGGCAGATAGGCGAAGTCGGTGGGTCCGGCGAAGACGCCCGGGCGCCCGTCCAGGTCGAGGTGGGCGCCGTCCACCTCCACGCTGCAGGCCCCCGACAGCGGCAGCAGGATCATCTCCTCCTCGCCGGTCTCCAGCTCGTGGCTGCCGGCCCGGTCGAGCGAGACCACCCGCAGGCTGGAGTAGCCCCAGCCGGCGGACTCGGGGGTCACCTCGACGTCGTAGTCACCGCCGGCCGCCCGCCCGGCGGGCAGAAACAGCTCCGGGGAGGGGCTCGCGGTGCTCACCGGACCATCGAGACGGCGGTGTCGACGGCCCGGGCGACGTCGTCGTCGGACGGGTAGAGCATGGTGCGGCCGAGGACCAGCCCGCGGACCGAGGGCAGCCGCAGCGCGGCCTGCCAGGAGGCGTACGTGTCGTCGGGGCTGCCGTCGGGGTCACCGCCCAGCAGCAGGGTGGGCAGCGTGGTCGCCGCCATCACCCGCTCCATCTCCTCGACCACCGGCAGCTTCATCCAGGTGTATGCGCTGGAGGCCCCCAGGCCCTGGGCGATGTGGATGGACTTCACCACGGCGTTCGGGCTCAGGTCGTTGATGACCTTGCCGTTGATCCGCCGGGACATGAAGGGCTCGACCATGGCGATCAGCTCAGCCCGGTTGAGGTCGGTGACGGCCCGGCCGCACTGCTCGAGGGTGGCCACCGTCCCGGGATCCTCCAGGTCGATCCGGGCCAGCATCTTGGCTCCGTCGAAGCGGGCGTCGATGGTGCCCTGCACGTCGTAGCCCGTACGCCGGTCGTCCAGCTCGAAGGACGCCCCCTGCAGGCCGCCGCGGTTCATGGAGGCGAACACGAGCTTGCCCTCCAGCGCGCCGAGCAGCAGCAGGTCCTCGGCGATGTCGGCGGTGGCCAGCAGGCCGTCCACCCCGGGCCTCGCGAGTGCGGTGGCCAGGCGCTCCAGCAGCTCCATCCGGTTGCCCATGGCCATCGGCCGGCCGGTGGCCGACAGCGCGCCGCGGGCCGGATGGTCGCAGGCCACGATCATCAGCCGGCCGTCGGGGCCGAGCAGGTCGCGCCGGCGACGCGACGCCAGCAGCTGCCGGATCCGCTGCGGCTCGCGGGCGCGCACCTCGTTGATGTCGTGCACGCTACGGACGAAACCGGCGGTCGCCGGGGTGACGCCGGGACCGGCGGAGAGGGTGTCGGTGCTCATCGGTCAGCGTCCTGCCGGCTCGACGTGCACGGCCATGGAGTCGGGCAGGCCGGCGTTGGGGTCGCCCCCGGCCAGCAGCGTCTCGATCTCGGCCTCGGTGGGCATGGCCGTCGAGCACTCGAGCCGGGAGGCGACGATGGCCCCGGCGGCGTTCGCGTGCTGCAGCACCCTCGCCAGTGGCCAGCCCGCCAGCAGCCCGTGGCACAGCGAGCCCCCGAAGGAGTCGCCGGCCCCCAGGCCGTTCAGCGGCCGGATGGCGATCGGGGGCGACTCGATCCGCTCGGTCCGGGTCTTGGCCAGCACCCCGCGCGGGCCCTGCTTGACGATCGCCAGCTCGACCCCGGCGTCCAGCAGCGCGTCGGCCGCCCGCTCGGGATCGGTCTCGCCCACGGCGACCTCGCACTCCTCGCGGTTGCCCACGGCGACGGTCACGTGCGGCAGCACCCTCTGGACCTGCACGGTCGCCTCCGCCGGGCTGGCCCAGAACATCGGCCGGTAGTCCAGGTCGAGGACCGTGAACTCCCGCCGGGCGCGGGCCTCGAGCACCGCGAAGTGCGACTCGCGGCTGGGCTCCTCGCTGAGCCCCGTGGTCGAGATCCACATCAGCCGCGTGTCGCGTACCGCGTCGAAGTCGATGTCGGCGGGCCGGATCTGCAGGTCGGGCGCGGTGGGCTTGCGGTAGAACCACAGCGGGAAGTCGTCCGGCGGGAAGATCTCGCAGAAGGTCACCGGGGTGGCGTACTCGGAGTTGACGACCACGAAGCGGTCGTCCACGTGCAACTCCCGCAGGGCCTTGCGGACGAAGCGGCCGAACGGGTCGTCGCCGACCCCGGTGATGATGGCGGTCCGGCGGCCCAGCCGGGCCGCGGCCACGGCGACGTTCGCGGTGGTGCCGCCCAGGTACTTGCCGAAGGACTCCACGTCCTCCAGGCCGACGCCGACCTGGAGCGGGTAGATGTCCACCCCGCTGCGGCCGAAGGTCAGGACCTCCAGCTCAGGTTCCGGTCCGCCGGCCCCGCTGCGCTGGGGCGAGTCGCTGCTCATGGCTCTCCTTCGAGGACGTGCGGCGGCGCCGCGGGCCGGCTCCTGTAGAACCGTACGGTCTGGGATCTGTCGGTGTCAACGATTTGTCATGACAAAAGGTCATGACAGGTGGTGGCGCGGCCGCCAGCGGTCAGAGGTCGCCCTCGAGGAACTGCGCGCGACCGAGTCCGAAGGACCAGTCGGCCGGCTCGTTGGCCGTCACGGAGACGATCAGGTCCTCCGGCCGGACACCGCACTCGGCCTCCAGCCGCCGGGCCAGCTCGGCGTACGCGGCCTTCTTCTGGTCGGTCGAGCGACCCTGCTGGAAGATCTGGATGACGGTCACGCCGTCGCTGCGCTCCAGCCCGAGCCCGGTGTCCTCGGCGATGATCTGGCCGGGCGCGTGCTCGGTGATGATCTGGTAGCGGTCGCGCGGCGGGGCCGCGAAGACGTCCAGCATGACCTCCTGCACGGTGTCGGCGATCCGGCGGAGCTCGGCCGGGGTACGACCGGTCTGGACGTCGATGCGGACGAGGGGCATGTCATCTCCCGGGGTAGGTAGAACCCCATCCTGACTTTGTCCAGACATAGAGTCAAGTGCGGGTTCCGGGGCCCGATCCGACCGGGATCGTCAGCGTCGGCGCCGGCTCAGGCGGCGGGGCGGCGGTCGCGCAGCCCGACCAGGAAGCCCGCGCCCCAGGCCATGTGGGTGGCGGCGAGGACCAGCGGCAGCCGCAGCCGGGCGGCGTCGGACATGGTGCGGGAGGTCACGGTCGAGCCGGCCACGACCAGCGCGAGATAGCCCAGCGGCCCGACCAGCCCGGCCCGCAGCAGCCGCGAGCCGGTGAGCAGGCCGACCAGCCCGAGCAGGCTGCCCAGGGCGACCCCGCTGACCGCCACGGGCGGGGCGAGATAGCGCACGCTCGCCGTCTCGGGATAGCGGCGCACCACCTCGCGGCGCCATTTGCCGGTCTCGTACATCTGCCGCAGCAGCGCCGACAGCGAGGACCGCGGACGGTAGGTCACCCGCAGGTCCGGGGAGAACCAGATCAGCCGCCCGCCCTGCCGCAGCCGGTAGTTGAGCTCCCAGTCCTGCGCCCGGTGCATGGTCTCGTCGAAGCCGCCGATCTCGGCCAGCGCCTCCTTGCGGAAGACCCCGAGGAAGACCGTCTCGGCCGGCCCCGCGGGCGACTCGGCCAGGTGGAAGGCCGACCCGCCCAGCCCGAGCTTGGTCGTGTACGCCGTGGCCACGGCCTCCTCGAACGCGGTCTGGCCGCGGGCGTCCATCACCCCGCCGACGTTGGCCGCGCCGGTCTCGGCCAGCAGCTCGACGGCCCGGCGGACGTAGCCCTCGGTGAGCTCGCCGTGGCCGTCCACCCGGACAATGATGTCGTATCGGGCCGCCGCCACCCCGAGGTTCAGGGCGCTGGGGGTCCGGGCCGCCGGGTTGTCCACGACCCGGATCCGGGCGTCGGCGCGGGCCAGCCCGGCGGCGATCTCGTGCGTCGCGTCCCGGCTCGGCCCCACGCACAGGAGCACCTCGAACGGGCCGTCGTACGCCTGGTCGAGCACCTCGCGGACCGCCGCCGCCAGGTGCCGCTCCTCGTTCAGCACCGGCATCACGACACTGACCCCGGGCCAGGGGTCCAGCGTGACCGGGGACATCAGGACAGTGTCGGCGGAGGTCATCCCGTCATCCTCTCAGCACCGCCCGGCCGCCTCGAACCCTCGGGACACGGTCCCGGTCTGAGGCGGCGGGCGGTGGGTGCGGCGGCTCAGGCGGAGCAGACGGCGGTCAGGTCGTCGTGGTCCTGCTGGGCCCCCTGGCCGGAGTAGGCCGTGTGGCTGGCCGACGGCGTCGGGGTCGCCGCGGCGGCGGGAGTGCCGGAGTCCGAGGTGCCGGGGGCCGGAGCGCTGGAGGCCGGAGGGCTGGAGGCCGGCGCCGACGGGTTCGCGGCGCGGGCGTCGGCGGCCTCGGCCGCGTCGATCTTGGCCTGCACCGCGGCGCGGATCTTCGGGTAGTCCGGGGCGCCGGGCTGGATCAGCGGCGGCACGGCCGAGATGCTCGCCATCGGCAGCTTCTTGGCCTCCATGGCCAGCTCCAGCATCTCGTTGATCTTGGAGGTCGGTAGGTCGGTGCCCACCACCTCCTTGCCGGCGGCGGCGATCTTGTTGAAGTTGGTCAGCACGGTCACCGGGTCGAGCTGGTCGAGCATCGCGTTCATCACGCACTTCTGCCGGGCCATCCGGTCGTAGTCGCTGGAGTCGGACCGGGAGCGGGCGAACCAGAGGGCCTCCCGGCCGTCGAGGTGCCGCTGCTTGCCGGCCTCGACGTAGCCGTACAACCGGGCGTGCCCACCGCCGATCGGAACCCGCCGGTTGACGTCCATGGTGATGCCGCCGACCGCGTCGACCAGCGCCTGGAAACCCTTGAGGTCGATCAGCACCCAGTAGTTGATGCTGAGGCCCGTGGCCCCCTCGACCGCCTCGGTCGTCGCCTCGGCACCCGGGTTGCGGATCCCGGGGTAGAGGTCGGGGTGGTCGCTGGCGTAGGTGTAGACCGCGTTGAGCATGCAGGAGTGGTCGGGGCAGCCGTAGCCGTGCGGGAACTTCGCGTGCAGGGGGGAGGACGTCGGGAACGGCACGTCCTCGAGGTTGCGCGGCAGGCCGACCAGGACCGTACGCCCGGTCTCGGCGTCCACGCTGGCGATGGTCATGCTGTCGGGCCGCAGACCGGTCCGGTCCTTGCCCGCGTCGCCGCCCATCAGCAGGATGTTGTAGCGGCCGGCCTGGGTGGTGTGGTGCCCGCCCCCGGCGAAGACGCTGGCCATCAGGTCCCGCTGGGCCGACACGATCGAGGCCGAGGCCATCAGGCCGCCGACGATGCTGAACACCAGCGCCAGGCTGAGGACGGCGAACCCGAGCCGGTGTCGACGGGCGAGCTCGGGGGGCCGGGACAGCCGCCACGCGTCGACCAGCAGCGCGCCCCAGCCCAGCGCCAGCACGATCAGCGCGATCTGGGCGACCCGGAGAGTGGGGCCGAAGGTGAGCAGGCTGACCACTCCCCCGCGCCAGACCAGCGCGAGCAGGGCGACCAGGAGCAGCAGGGCCCACAGGGCGGCCCAGATGCGCAGGGCCAGCCGACCGACGCGTCGGTTGCCCGCGGCGACCTGGGCCGAGCCGGGGAGCACCAGGGTCATGCCGAGGAAGGTCAGCCCCCGTCGGAGCTTGACCCGCTCGCTGCGCTGCTGCGGGTCGGGCTGGGGTGTCGGGACAGGGCGGATGTCCTCCGCGGTGCTACTGGACACCTGGGGGCCTTTCGTCTACAACCTGGGGAAGGTGACTCTTTCGAGATCTCCGTCAGTATGTCCTCGCCGACCCCCCGGGCCGCCCGTGCCACGCCGAGGGCGGTCGCTTCGGACGGGTTCGTGGCCGGTCCGGCGGGTAATGTCGGACCCATGCCGCCCAGCCGCGACGAGGACCTCGACTGGCTCTACGGACGCGCCTCCACCCCGAGCGCACCCGAGCCCACCCGGGTGATGCCTGCCCCTCTGCGGGGCGACGCCGGCGGTCCGAGCGGGGCCGGATCGGATGGTGCCGGAACGGGTGGCCGCGGGTCGGGCGGTGCCGGGGCCGGCGGTGCGTGGCCGCCACCGAGCCAGCCGTCGGGCCCCACCTCGGATCCGCCCTCGGGCCCACCGACCGGTCAGCCGCCGGGCCCGCCGGGCGCCGTCCCGCGCGGGCCGCGGAAGCGGCGGCACCCGGTCCGCAACACCGTCCGCGTCCTGACCGTGCTCGTGCTGCTGGCCGCCCTGTGGCTGGTGGGGGTGCCCGCGTACGCCTGGAGCCACGTCGCCCGGGTGGACGCGACCCCGGCCGGGCAGCGGCCCGGCAGCCAGCCCGGCAAGACCTTTCTGCTGGTCGGGTCGGACTCGCGCGAGGGGCTGACCAAGGCCCAGCAGAAGAAGCTGGGCACCGGCAGTGTGGCCGGGCAGCGGACCGACACGATCATGCTGCTGTACGTGCCGCCGGGCGGGAAGCCGGCGCTCATCTCGATCCCCCGCGACTCCTACGTCGACATCCCCGGTCACGGGAAGAACAAGGTCAACTCCGCGTACGCCTTCGGGGGCCCCGAGCTGCTGGTCAAGACGGTCGAGGCCGACACCGGGCTGCGGGTCGACGGCTACCTCGAGATCGGGTTCGGCGGCTTCGTGAGCGTGATCGACGCCCTGGACGGCATCCGGATGTGCCTGCCCAACGCGATCAAGGACGCCGACAGCCACCTGAACCTGTAGAAGGGCTGCCAGACCCTGAGCGGCACCAACGCGCTGGGCTACGTCCGGATGCGCAAGGCCGACCCCCGCGGTGACCTGGGCCGGGTCGAGCGGCAGCGGCAGATGCTCGCGGCGGTGGTGGCCAAGGCGGCCTCGCCGGCCTCGGTGCTGAACCCGCTCCGCTACTGGACCCTGGTCAACGCCGGGGCCGGGTCGGTCCGGCTGGGGCAGGGCACCACGTTCTTCCAGACGCTGTCGATGGGACTTGCCATGCGCACCGTGGCCAACGGCGACGGGCTCACCCTCACCGTCCCCGTCTCCAACCCGGACGCCTACACCGCGGTCGGCTCGGCGGTCCTGTGGGACCAGGCGAAGGCGTCGGCGATGTTCGCCGACATCGCCCGCGGGGACACCTCCGGTCTGACCAAGTACGCCAAGTAGCCGACCGCGGAACACGGCTCGGCGTTTCCTCGGCGTGTCGTCACCGGGTTGCCACATTCGCCTCCGCCCCGGCGACGGCTGACCTAGTCTTTCCCCTAGCCAGCGGGGCGGATGGCGACCGAACCCGCCGCCGGTCGCGTCCGACCCCTCGACCTCAGACGTCGCCCGTGGCGTCGGTTCCCCCCAGGAAGCCAACGATGACCTCCCTCCCCCGTGCCCTCCCGCGCGCCCTGTCGGCCACCCTCGCCGCGGCGGCGCTTCTCCTCACCACCGCACCCTGGGCCGGCGCGGTCCCCGTCACCGACGTGGCCCCGCTGATGGCGGCCGCCGCGGTGCCCAACCCGCCCGTCCCGGCCGGGCTGCCGGTCGGGGCCGAGACCCTGGCGAGCTACGTGCCCGCCAACACCTGCGACCCGGTGTCCAAGCCGGGCGTGGTCCGGCTCGGCAAGCTCCTCACCGCGACGTACGGCGGCAGCTACGGCATCGACCGCACCTGCGGCACCGACCTGCTGGCCACCAGCGAGCACTACGAGGGGCGGGCCCTGGACTGGATGCACTCGGTCCGCGTGGCCAGTGACAAGGCCGAGGTCGACACCATGCTGACGTGGCTCTTCGCCACCGACCCCGCCGGCAACCGCTACGCCAACGCCCGCCGGCTCGGGGTCATGTACGTGATCTGGAACAACCGGATCTGGGGCGCCTACAGCGCCGACGCCGGCTGGCGGGACTACAACAACTGCGCCAACCGGACCTCGACCTCCCTCGACGCCACCTGCCACCGCAACCACGTGCACTTCTCGCTCTCCTGGGCCGGGGCGCAGGCGCGGACGTCGTTCTGGACCCGGACGGTGGCCGCCGAGGACTTCGGCCCCTGCCGGCCGGCGGACCTCAACTGGGCCGCGACCTACCGGGTGGCCAACCCCCGGCCGTGCGCCCGCTACCCCAAGGTCGCCGCCCCCGCCGGCGCCTCGGCCACGCTGAGGACCCTGGTGCAGTACTCCGGCATGGAGCTGACGACGGGGCGTACGGGTCCGATCGTGACCACGCTGCAGAGGGTGCTCGGCGTCGGCGCGGACGGGGTCTTCGGCTCCGTCACCGCCACCGCCGTGCGCGGCTACCAGAGCCGGCACGGCCTCGCCGTGACCGGAACCGTCACCGCCGACACCTGGCGGGCGCTGCTCAAGGAGCAGTCCGCCCCGGGCACGACCGCGGTGACACCGGCGCCCACCCCGCCGCCGGCGACCAGCCCGCTGACGCCGTACAAGAAGCTCGTGCTGCAACAGGGCTCGCGCGGCAAGGCGGTCACGGCGCTGCAGAAGGTTCTCAAGATCACCGCCGACGGCTGGTTCGGACCGCAGACCCGGGCCACGGTGGTGAGGTTCCAGAAGGCGAAGCACCTGAAGGCCGACGGCATCGTCAACGCCGACGACTGGAAGGCGCTGGGCGCCTGAGCTGAGATTCGCCCGCACGGGCTCAGCGGCGACCCTGTTGATCGAGTAGACATGCCCCATGCCGCGGTCCCCGGAGGTGTCGATGGTGCCAGCCGCGACGAACGACCTGGTCGCGTGGATCGGGAGACGTATCGACGCCGACACCACGCTCGACGACGCGGTCGGACTCCGCCCTCGAGCCGGGCCGGGTCTGACGGTGGTGGCCGGACGCAACGGGTCGGGCAAGTCCAGCCTCGCCGAGGGACTCGAGATGGTCCTGACCGGGGGACCTACCGCTGGAAGAACAAGCGGTCGACCCGGTGGTCCGACAGCTGGCGCAACGTCCACCACCCGGGCGAGACCCAGGTGACGGCGGAGTTCATCGGGGAGGGCGCCGGGCCGGTGCGGCTGTGCACCAGGTGGACCGAGGGCACGACCAGCGTCGCGGACCACCGCACCACCGTGCAGCGCACCCTCGACGGCCGGAAGGGCCCGATCGAGGACGCGGCCGTGCTGGGCTGGGGGCCTGCCCTGGAGACCTACCGCCCGCTGTTGTCCTACTCGCCGTACGGCGCTCGGCTCTCCTCCTGCACGAGCGACACGGCGAGCAGAGCTGTCCGGTGTGCAGCCAGGGAGCTCTGGACGAGGCCTGGGCACTCGCCAGTCGCGAGCTGGTCGCCCGGGAGGACTCGGAGCTGCAGGCGCTCTCGGACGCGAGGGCCGAGCTCGAGGCCGCCCGCTCGGCACCATCGAGTCCACGTGGAACAACGCCCACAGCACCAGCCAGCGCATCAGTCTGGCCCTCTACGACCAGCTCAGATCCCTCGACGACTGGCTCCGCCTCGAGTACCGGAGAAAGGGCCTGGGCATGGCGACGAGCGGGTTCTACCAGGGCGTCCACGCAGGGACAGATCCCTTGGACGCGATCCACCACACCCGGCGGCTGCTCGACGACCTCAGGGCGCCGGGCCGATGAGCAGCGCCGGAGACCTGCTCGACCAGGCATCGGCGATGCTCGCGGCCCCCACCGCGCACAGCAACCGGATGGCGTGCTGGATCGCCCGCGCCGCGCTGGAGGCGGCGGTCGACGAGCTTCTCGACGCCCGCCAGTGCCAGGCACCCGAGGCGTGCATGCGGAGCAGGCTGTCGGTGCTGCAGGTGGCCTATCTCGATGACCCGGCGCTCGTGGTCCAGGCCGAGTACGCGTGGCACAACCTGTCCTCGGTCTGCCATCACCACGCCTTCGAGCTCACCCCATCGGGCCCCGAGGTGCGCCACCTGATCGACGTGGCCGCCGGCCTCACCCCGGAAAGGTGACGCCAGTGACCCCGGTCTGCCCCGATGCGGTTATTTCAGCTCACTGGCGTCACGTTTCCGGGGTCAGACCCGCGAGGAGACGCCCGCCAGCAGCTGACGGGCCATCACGACCCGCTGCACCTGGTTGGTGCCCTCGTAGATCTGGGTGATCTTCGCGTCGCGCATCATCCGCTCCACCGGGTAGTCGCGGGTGTAGCCGTAGCCGCCGAGCAGCTGGACGGCGTCGGTGGTGATCTCCATGGCCACGTCGGAGGCGAAGCACTTGGCCGCCGCCCCGAAGTAGGTCAGGTCGGCGTCACCGCGCTCGGACTTCGCCGCGGCCGCGTACGTCAGCTGACGCGCCGCCTCCAGCTTCATCCCCATGTCGGCGAGCATGAATTGCAGTCCCTGGAACTCCGCCACCGCCCTGCCGAACTGCCGCCGCTCCTGGACGTAGCCCAGCGCGTAGTCGAGCGCCCCCTGGGCGATGCCGACCGCCTGCGCCGCGATGGTGATCCGGGTGTGGTCGAGGGTCCTCATGGCCGTGGCGAAACCGCTGCCCTCCGCCCCGACCATCCGGTCGCCGGGAATGCGCACCTGGTCCAGGTAGACCTCACGGGTGGGTGAGCCCTTGATGCCGAGCTTGCGCTCCGGCGCCCCGAACGACACCCCCTCGTCGCCCTTCTCGACGACGAACGCGCTGATGCCCTTCGACCGCGCCCCGGGGTCGGTCACGGCGAAGACGGTGTAGAACTCCGACACCCCGGCGTTGGTGATCCAGCGCTTGACGCCGTTCAGGACCCAGCCGTCGCCGGAGCGTACGGCGCGGGTGGCCATGCTCACCGCGTCCGACCCGGCGTCCGGCTCGGACAGGCAGTAGGACGCCATCGCGTCACCACGGGCCAGCGGCGGCAGGTATCTCTGCCGCAGCTCCTCGCTGCCGGCCAGCAGCCAGGGCAGCGAGGCCAGCTTGTTGACGGCCGGGATCAGCGACGAGGACGCACAGGCCCGCGCCACCTCCTCGATCACGATCACCGTGGCCAGCGCGTCCGCCCCGACCCCGCCGTACGCCTCGGGCACGTGCGGGGCGTGGAAGTCCGCGGCCCGCAGCGCCGCGAAGGACGCCTGGGGGAACTCGCCCCGTTCGTCCACCTCCGCCGCGTGCGGGGCGACCTTGGCGTCGCACACCTCCCGGACCGCGGCCCTGAACGCCTCGTGCTCCTCGTTGGGGCGGTACATCCCGGCGAAATCGCTCATCTCCGCAGCGTAACCGCGAAACCTACTGACCGGTAACAACGAGCCGGTGCTACCGGGGCGTCCGCGTCCCCTGGTGGAACCGGACGCGCCAGCCGGGTCCGGCCCCGCGCACCCACACCGAGCTGCGCAGCGAGCCGGCCTCCCCCAGCACCTCGTAGGTCAGCAGCACGACGTCGTCCCCCAGCCGTACGGGGGTGAAGCCGACCGCCTCACCGGACACGCCGGGGTCCTGGGCCAGGGCCGCCACGATGGCGTCCCGGTCCCACACCCGCCCGGACGCCCCGAACTCCCGGTAGTCGGGGTGCAGCAGCGCCTCGACCACGGCCGGCTGCGACCGTACGCCGGGATCGAGCAGCGCCTGCTCCAGCCGGACCACCTGCTCCAGGTCGTCGGTGTCGCTCACCCGGCGGGCCCGGTCAGGCCGGGGGCCCGGCCAGCAGGTAGGTCCGGCTGTCGATCACGGCGCTCAGCAGGTCGCCGGCGCTGTTGTCCAGCTCGACGACCCGCAGGGCCTCGGGTGCGGCGGCGAGGAAGTCCCAGACCGGCAGCACCCCCGACCCGACCGCCACCTGGCGGGAGGTGTCGAGGCTGCCGTCGCCGTCCTTGACGTGCAGCGCCACCACCCGGTCGCCGAGCCGGGTCAGCAGCGCGGGCACGTCGGCCCCGCCGGCGTACGCCCAGTAGGTGTCGACCTCGAGCACGACGGCCGGGTCGAGGTGGTCGGCCAGCACCTCCAGGCCGTGCCGGCCCTCGATCATCGCCTCCAGCTCGTGCTGGTGGTTGTGGTAGCCGACCCGCAGGCCGAAGTCGACCGCGAGGGCCGCCGCCGCGTTCAGAGCCGCCGCGGTCGCTGCGATGTCAGCGGCGCTCTGCCACTGGGCGACCGGGACGTGCGGCTCGATCACCGTCTGCACCCCGAGGTCGCGGGCCGCCGCGAAGATGGCGGGCTGGTCACCGGTCAGCAGGCCGACGTGGGTGGTCGGCGCGCTCAGGCCGTGCCGCGGCAGGGCTGTGCGCAGGTCGTCGGCGAACCGGTCCAGCTGGAAGGGCTCGACCTGGGTGAAGCCGGCCCCGGCCAGACGTCCCAGGGTGCCGTCGAAGTCGGCGGCCAGGGCCTCGCGCAGCGTGTAGAGCTGGACCGAGAGCTCGGCCGTGGTCGGGGTAGGGCTGGTCATGGGCCGAAACCCTACGCCGGACGACCGTCCGGCCGCAGACCGGGCTCGTCGAGCAGCTGCCGGGCCAGCAGGGTGCCCGCCGCGGTCGCCGCGGGGAAGACGAGAACGCCCAGGAACGGCAGCGACAGCAGCAGGAAGGTGGGCACCCCCAGACCGAGGACGCGCGCCCACCCGCGCCGCAGCACCGCCGTACGGGAGGCCAGGGTGAGCCGGCCCCGCCGCTCCAGCGGGGAGCCGACGAGCTCCAGGCACAGCAGCCAGCCGCCGACGCAGGCGGACCCGACCGGGGCGGCCACCTGGCCCAGCGCGGGGATGAGGCCGACCAGCAGGAAGGCCGCCGCGGACAGCACCGACAGCCCCACCAGCACCGCCGACTGGCGCAGGGCCCGCAGCAGCCCGGTGGCGAGGCGCTCGTCCCGGGGCTCGGGGGGGTGCCCGCACTCGTGGTCCACCGCCTCGGAGATGGCGTCGTAGAGCGGCGAGCCCAGCGCCAGGGTGAGGGTGCTGAACAGCAGCACCATGACCAGGACCGACCCGCCCAACACCCCGAAGCCGACCACGACCCGGACCAGCCCGGTCAGGCTCGGCGCCCACCGGTCCGCGAACGGGGTCAGCCACCCGACCACGGCCGACAGCCGGGTCACCAGCAGCACCAGGACCACCGTGAACAGGATCGAGGTGACCAGCGGCGGCAGGGCCCCCAACCAGAACAGCCGTGGTCTCCGCATCAGCAGCCGGCCGCCGCGCGCGAGCAGGGCGGCGCCGGCGGCGGCGTCTCGGAGGGCGGGCATGCCGTGAGGATAGAGCCTCGGCGGGACGTCGGTGTGGCTCAGGCGGGGTCGACCGAAGCGCGTACGGCGGCACCCTTGGCCTCGGCCGCCTGCCGCAGCTCGTCCTGGAAGCGCAGCATCCGCTCCGTCAGCTCCGGGTCGCCGGCGGCCAGGATGCGGACGGCGAGCAGCCCGGCGTTACGGGCGTTGCCGATGGCCACCGTGGCGACCGGCACCCCGGCGGGCATCTGCACGATCGAGAGCAGCGAGTCCATCCCGTCCAGGTACTTCAGGGCCACCGGCACCCCGATCACCGGCAGCGGTGTCAGGGCGGCCAGCATGCCCGGCAGGTGCGCGGCCCCGCCGGCGCCGGCGATCAGCACCTGCAGCCCACGGGTGTGGGCCTCGCGGCCGTACGCCAGCATCGCCTCGGGCATCCGGTGGGCGGAGACCACGTCGGCTTCGTACGCCACCCCGAACTCCGCCAGCGCCTCACCGGCCGCGCGCATCGTCGGCCAGTCGGAGTCGGACCCCATCACGATCCCGACCCGGGGTGTGGTCGTGGGCTCAGGCATCGGGGTCCCCCATCAGGTAGGCCGCCGCGTGCCGGGCACGCTTGCGGGTGGCCTCCAGGTCGTCCCCGAAGGCCGTGACGTGTCCGACCTTGCGCCCGGGTCGGACCTCCTTGCCGTAGAGCTCCACCCCGATCCGGCGGTCGCGGGCGAAACAGTGCAGCAGGGCCGAGGGCAGGTCGGCCACCGAGCCGCCGAGCACGTTGGCCATCACCGTCCACGGGGCGCGGGTGGTCGGGTCGCCCAGGGGCAGGTCCAGCACCGCGCGCAGGTGGTTGTCGAACTGGGACGTGTGGGCGCCATGGATGCTCCAGTGGCCGGTGTTGTGCGGCCGCATGGCCAGCTCGTTCACGACCACCGACCCGTCGGCCCGCTCCATCAGCTCCACCGCCAGCAGCCCGACGACGCCCAGCTCGTGTGCGATCCGGAGCGCCAGCTGCTGCGCGGTGACCGACTGCTCCTCGGTCAGCCCGGGGGCGGGTGTGGTGGTCTCGACACAGATCCCGTCCCGCTGGACCGACTCCGAGACCGGGTAGGCCACGGCCTGGCCGGACGGGGACCGGACCACGAGCGCGCTGAGCTCGCGGCGGAAGTCGACGAACTCCTCGGCGATGACCTGCACCCCGGGGGCCAGGTCGGCGAACGGCGTCGGGGCGTCCTCGGGTCCGTCCAGCTTCCAGACCCCCTTGCCGTCGTAGCCCCCGCGGGAGGTCTTGGCGATCACCGGCCAGCCCGTCCGGTCGGCGAACGCCACCAGCGCCGCCGCGTCGGGGACGACCTGGTGGGTGGGGCACGGGGCGCCCATGGCGGTCAGCCGCTGCCGCATCACGACCTTGTCCTGGGCGTGCACCAGGGCCGCGGGGCCGGGCCGGACGGCGGTCCCGGCGGCCTCGAGCTGCTGCAGCAGGGCGGTGGGCACGTGCTCGTGGTCGAAGGTGAGGACGTCGCAGCGGGCCGCGAACTCCTGCACGGTCGCCGGGTCGGTGTAGTCGCCGACGGTGACGTCGTGCACCACCCCCGCCGCGGACACGTCCGGCCCCTCGGCGAGCAGCGCGACCCGGACCCCGAGCGGGACGGAGGCGGTGTACATCATGCGGGCCAGCTGGCCGCCGCCGATGATGCCCACCACGAACGGACGGGAGCGGGGTGCGGCGAGGTCGGTCACGGGGTCTGAGCCTAGTCACCCGGACCGGATTCCGGGCACGCTGTCCGTCCGCGCGGGGGTGGCGGTGAGTTGTGGAGAAGATCCGGCGTGGAGTACCGCGCCGGATCTTCGCCACAACTGCGGTCCGTCAGCGCAGCCGGAAGATGACCCCGCGCTGCACGATGAAGTTGACCGTGGTGGCGACACCCTGGGCGACCACGAACGCCCCCAGCTGGACCGCGAGCCGCCCCAGGCCCTGCCCGGTGAGGAACGTGAACATCAGGCTGAACAGCCCCACCTGCAGGGCGAAGGTGACCGCGTACAGCACGACGACGGCCAGGAACCGCCGCCGGGAGGGCTCGGCGCGGAAGGTCCAGCGCCGGTTGATCAGGTACGCCGTGGTGGTCCCGGCCACGAAGGACAGCGCCTTGGCCGGGGTGTGACCGAGTCCCAGGTGCATCAGCAGCACCAGCAGCCCGAAGTCGACCAGGGCCGACAGCCCCCCGGTGAGGACGAAGCGGACCAGCTGGTCCCGCAGCGGCAGCGGGCTGGTCAGGGAGGCCACCGGCAGTTCGACGGGCTGCGGCAGCTGGGCCTGGTGGTCGCTCACGGCCGGCTCGCCGAGCCCGACCAGTCGGGGAAGGCCGGGTCGCCGAACAGCAGCTCGGTCATCTCGGCGTGCACGTGCTCCACGTCGGGGACGTCGCGGAGCGAGATGGTGCCGCCCTCGGCCGCGGTCGAGACGTTCAGGGTGCCGCAGCCGAGCATCCGGTCGAGCAGGCTGCGCTCGCTGGCCACGTCGTTGATCCGGTTCAGGGGGAGCTCCAGGCTGGTCTTGGCCAGGACCCCGCGACGGGTGATCAGCCGCCGGTCGGTGACGGTGTAGGTGGTGGTCCGCCAGCGGAGGAAGGGCACCAGGACCCACCACACCACCAGCACCGCGCCGAGGGCGAGGATGGCCAGCTGACCGACCGGTCGGTAGTCCCGCGGCACCAGGGCGGCCCCGGCCCCGACGGCCGCCCCCACCGCGACCAGGGCGGCGGCGGGCAGGATCAGGGCCTTCGCGTGGGTACGGGTGTGGACGATCTCGTGCTCGTCGGCGCCGAGCAGCTTCGGTGACAGTCCCACTCGTCCATGCTGACACACGATCGGCCCCCCTCCGGGTGCCCGAGCGGGCCCGCCACCTCCAGGATCAGCCCGCGAGCCGGACCAGGATCTGCTCGTAGGCGCCCACCATGGCCCGGGCGTCGAAGCGCTGGGCGCTGCGGCGTACGCGGTCCCGGTCGGCGTCCCGGGCCAGCTTGACCGCCTCGGCCAGCGCGTCCGGTGTGCAGTCCCGCGCCACCATCCCGCCGTCGGTCCCGACCACCTCGGCCGCAGCCCCGCTCGGGAAGGCGGCGACCGGGGTCCCGCAGGCCATCGCCTCGACCAGGGCCAGCCCGAACGGCTCGGCCCAGACCGAGGAGGAGATGAAGACCGCGCCCCGCGCCAGCTGGGCGGGGAGCGCGTGGTGGTCGATGTGGCCGCGGTGCACCACGTCCTCGTCCAGCAGCGGCCGGATCCGGGTCTCGAAGTAGGCCCGGTCGGAGATCGGGCCGCTGAACTCGAGCCGCATCCCCGCCGTCCGCGCCGCCTCGATGGCCAGGTGCAGGCCCTTCTCCGCCGTCACCCGGGCGGCCCAGACGGCCAGGTCCTGCTCGCTGCTCCCGCGGTCGCGCCAGCGGTCGAGGTAGACCCCGTTGGGCACGCAGCCCACCTCGGGCAGCACCGAGCGCCAGGAGGCGGTGTTGTGCTCGGAGACGCTGACGAACACGTGCCGTCGGCCCGGCTGCCAGCCGGGGGCGGTGATGATCTCGTTGACCCGCTCCAGGGTCGGCGGGGTGTGCAGCACGGTGAGCATCGGCAGGTCGGCCATGGCGAAGAACGGCAGGTGCCCGAAGGAGTTGTTCAGCACCACGTCGTAGTCGCCGTGCCGGATCGTCCCGATCACCCCGTGCACCACCTCGGCCAGGTGCTCCTCGGAGCGGTCGGCACCGCCGGGCCCCGGGTGGGCCCCGAACACGAACCCCGCCCCCAGCACCGGGGCCAGCCGGGCGGCCGTCCGGGTGCCCTCCTTGGCGAACAGCGTCACGTCGTGCCCGCGGCGTACGAGCTCGTTGGCCACCACCGCCGTGTGCATCTCGGTGCCGCCCAGGAAGGGGTCGGAGATCGGGTGGTGCAGGTGGGCCAGCAGCGCGATCCTCACCGGATCACCGGGGACCGGTCGGGGCCGGCGACGGCGTCGCTCCGGCCGTTCGTCGGTAGCTGCGCGCAGCGTCGTCCCACCTGATCAGTCCTCTCTCCACGAAAGCTGCCAGCCAGCCCTCCATCGGCCACCAACCCCAGCGCCGCGCGAAGATCGCCCCGTTCCGCAGGATGTCGTCCAGGTGGTTCTGCGGCGGCGACTCGCCTGGATGCCACTGGTGGAAGGCTTCCGCGCCGCCCACCCAGGTCAGCGGGACGCCGGCCGTACGGGCCCGGCAGCCGAAGTCGGTGTCCTCGGCGCCGTAGCCCTCGTACGCCTCCGCGAAGCCCCCGACCCGGCGCCAGGTCGCGGCCGTGGTGGCGAAGGAGAGCGACCAGAAGAGGCGGTGGTCACCGCCGGTCGTCAGCTGGCCCGGCGCCGGTACGGGCCGGG
>JAOPXW010000329.1 GCA_025964935.1 Friedmanniella sp.
CGTAGTAGACGACCCGCATGCCGATGGCTTCGGCGACGACCGAGAGCTGGGCGCCGATGTTGCCGTAGCCGACGATGCCCAGGGTCCGGCCGCGCACCTCGTGCGCCCCCTTGGCCGACTTGTCCCACACTCCGGCGTGCATCAGGGCGTTCTTGTCGGTCAGGTGCCGGGCCATCGAGATGATCTCGGCGATCACGAGCTCGACCACGCTGCGGGTGTTGGAGAAGGGGGCGTTGAAGACGGCGACGCCGTTCTCGGTGGCGCTGGCCAGGTCGATCTGGTTGGTGCCGATGCAGAAGGCGCCGATCGCCAGCAGGTCGGGGGCCGAGTCCAGCACCGCCTGGGTGACGGTGGTCTTGGACCGGATGCCGAGGAGCTGCACACCGGGCAGGGCCGCGATCAGCTCCGTCTCGTCGAGCGCGCCCCGGACCAGCTCGACCTCGACCCCTCGCTCCTGCAGCAGGCGGAGGCCCTCGGGGTGGATGTTCTCGAGCAGTAGTGCCTTCATCGGTCCTCGTCCCTCGTCAGCTGGTCGGCCCCCAGTCTAAGAAGCCCCGCTCGGCTCGGCGCCGGGGTCTCAGCCGGTGTCGGCGTCGGGGCGGGCCGACGGACCTACGTGGTGGTCACCGCGAACAGGTTGGACCGCAGACCGTAGGTGTACTGGAAGGTCGTTCCCCGGACGCTGACGCTGCCCTTGGTGCCGGTGATGCGGATGGTCTGCACCCGGCCGCCCCAGGCCCCCTGGCCGTCGCGCGAGGTCACGGTCAAAGCCGTCACCGCGCCCACCGAGGGCCAGACCCGGCCCAGGCTGGCCGCGGTCACGGTCCGCGTCCAGCGCTGCGAGGTCACGACCCCGTCGTACGGGTCGGCGTGGGCGGCCAGGTACGGATAGCCGCCGACCGCGGTGTGGCCGCCGTTGGAGGAGGCGAACTGGGTGAGGGCGACGACGCCCCGGTAGGTGACGATCGTGCTGGCCGTGGCCGTGGCTGCGGCGTTGCCCCCGCTATTCTCCAGCACGAAGCGGCGGCCGTTCACGGTCCGGGCGTAGCCGGGGTAGACCTGGCAGCTGGTGGTGTCGCAGAGGTCGTAGCCGGCGTAGCTGGTGAAGTCCCGGAGCCGGACGGCGTACGAGCGGGCCGCGACGGCCTGCACCCGGACGGCCTCGGCGGCCCAGGAGGTCGGCATCTCGGCCGGGACCACCGCGCGGACGTAGTCCTCCAGCCTGACCGAGTTCACCGTCCGGCCACCGGTGCCGCGCTTGACCAGCGCCACGGTCCCCCGGTACTCGCGGACCGAGCCGCCGGGCATCACGACCTTCACGATGGACGCGGCGTCGGCGAAGGACCAGGTCGAGGTGCCGAGCGCGGTCGTCCGGGTCTTCCAGCTGCCCTGCGCGTCCCGGTAGACGAGCCGGTAGCCGGTGCCGGACCGCGTCACCCGCCACGACGTGAAGCCCGCCCCCGTCGGCAGGACCTCGCTGTGGCCACTGCTGTCGCGGACGGTCAGCCCGGCGGCCGGCTTGACCTGCAGGCTGTTGTCGCCGTCTCCGGTGATCCACACCTTGATCCGGGTGGTCGGGGCCATCACGGTCAGGTCGGTCCTCGGGTAGTAGAAGGCGAGGATCTGCCTCCAGCCCAGCCCGTGCCGGGCCGCCCCGTACGCCCCGTACTGCGACATGCCGTAACCGTGACCGAAGCCCGCCCCGGTCACCGCGTAGCTGACCGGCGGGGCCCCCACGGCGCCCGTCACGGGGGTGGGTGCGGCCTGGGCCGGCACAGCCGACGCGAGCGCTGTGGTGGCCAGCACGGCCGCGGCGAGCAGGCTCAGCAGGGGGCGGCGGGAGACGCCGTTGCGGAGCAGGGCGGATGACCGGGGGGAAGACATCGCACGTCCATTCGTTCGGGGGTACGACGATGGTCACCGCTGGTCAAGGATGACACACCGTCTGAGTCCGAAACGTGACAATACTTCCCCCGGCCCGTCAGGAGAGCGTGACCTCGGAACCCTGCGCCGCCGAGGCGTAGCAGGCGTCGACGACCAGGGCGCGGGACAGCGCCTGGTGGCCGCGGTGGTTGCTGAAGTCGGACGAGGCGACCTTGTCCAGGAACTGCCGCACACTGGCCACGTGCTGACCGTCCGGCGGGACCGCCGGGTCGAGGACGGCGGGGATGCCGTCCTTCTCGGTCCGGATGTCCAGGGTCCGCCACGGCTCGAGCTGGGTGCCGCCCCAGGCCAGGGTCGCGCCGCCCTCGGAGCCGTAGAGGGTCACGTACGCCTCGTCGCGCGGGATCCACTGGGCCCAGCTCGACTCGAGCAGCAGCGTGCCGCCGCCGTCGAGACGCAGGAAGGCCGTGGAGAGGTCTTCGACGTCGAAGGCGCCGGCCGTCACCCCGGTCTTGACCATGGTGGCGTTGCTGGAGCCGCCCCGGCCGCGGGGGCCGAACTCCGCGTACGTCGCCGCGGTCGCCGAGGTCACGGTGGGCTCGCCCAGCAGGAACAGCGCCATGTCCAGCATGTGCACGCCGATGTCCATCAGCGGGCCGCCGCCGGCGGTGGCCTTGCGGGTGAACCAGCTGCCCAGACCGGGGATGCCCTCGCGGCGCAGCCAGCCGGCCTTGGCGTAGTAGATCTCGCCCAGCACGCCGGCGTCGACGAGCTTCTTCAGCGTCTGCACGTCCCCGCGCTGGCGGTGGTTGAAGGACACGTCGAGGACGCGGTCGTTGCGCTCGGCGGCCTCCACCATCTCGCGGGCGGCGGTGCCGTTCTCGGCCATCGGCTTCTCCGACAGCACGTGCAGACCGGCGTCGAGCGCGGCCACGGCGATCGGGCGGTGCAGGGTGGTCGGGGTGGCGATGCTGATCACGTCCAGCTCGCCGTTCGCGACCAGGTCCTTCCAGTCGTGGTAGCGGTGCTCGGCAGCGATCCCGTACAGGTCACCGAGGGTGGCCAGCGGGGCGTCCTCCATGCCGGCGAGGCCCACGAGCTCGACCCCCTCGGCGCCGGCGAACGCGGCCATGTGCTGCTGACCGGCCCAGCCGAGGCCGACCACTCCGGCGCGCAGGGTCTTCGGGGTGGTGGTCATGCGTGGGCTCCTTGACGGGTCTGTCCGGTGAACTGGGGGGCGGGGCTGTTGAGCACCTGCGGGGGCACGAAGTCGGCCACCTCGTCGGGACGGGCCCACTGGACCGCGTTGGCGAGGACCCGCTTGATGTCGGGGTGGTGGTAGACCGGGTACTCCTGGTCGCCGGGCGAGAAGTAGAAGACCTTGCCCTTGCCGCGGCGCCAGGTGCAGCCGGAGCGGAAGACCTCACCGCCGGAGAAGGTGGAGAGGAAGACCTGCTCGTCAGGGGCCGGGATGTCGAA
>JAOPXW010000231.1 GCA_025964935.1 Friedmanniella sp.
CGAGGTGGCGGCCCTGGAGCAGGCGGCGGCCGAGGACCGGCAGGAGCTGCAGATCGGGTACGCCTGGTCGGCCCTGGGCGGCCACACCACCGCGTTCGCGCGCACCTGGGCCCGGGACCATCCGCGCCGACCCGTGGTCTTCACCCAGGTCAACACCCCGACGGCCGGGCTGGCCGAGGAGGCCGTGGAGGTGGCCGTCCTCCGTCGCCCGCCGACCGATCGGCGCTACACCGCCGAGCAGGTCGGGACCGAGGTCCGGTTCGCCGCGCTGGCCACGGACCACCCGTTGGCGCACCGGCGGGTGCTCGACGTGGCCGACTTCGCCGGGACCACGGTCGGGGTCGACAGCCGTACGGGCACCACCACCGACGAGCTGTGGTCCGACCAGGCCCGCCCCGCCGCGTTCCGGGAGACCCACCACGTGGACGACTGGCTCACCCTGGTCGCGGCGGGGGAGGTCGTCGGCATCACCACCGAGGCCACGGTCGCGCAGTACCCCCGACCCGGGGTCGTCTACCGTCGCGTCCGCGGTGTGCCCGAGGTGCCCGTCTGGCTGGCCTGGCGCCGGGTCAGCCCGCCACCCCAGGTCGAACAGCTGGTGGCCCTGGCCCGGTCGGTCTACGCCGGCTGACCCGTCCGCCCCACCACCCAGCCCGCCCCACCACCAGGTCCCTTCACCACCAGGCCGACAGCACGGTCTCCCCGGCCAGGACCGCGTGCAGCCGCTGCCCGGCGCGGACGTGCCGAATTCCGTCGTCCAGGCTGGCCGCGGGCAGCCGTACGCGGCGGCCGGCCGCGGTCACCGCGAGCGGGACGCCAGCGGGGTCGCTCGCCCGGGTGGCGGTGACGATGGCCAAGCGACCCGGCCGCCCCGTCTCGGGGTCGATCAGGGCCCGCGTGGCCGGTCCCAGTCCCAGCGCGACGGCGTCCAGCAGGTCCACCTCGGTGTCGACGTCACGGCGCGCGTCGGCCACCGGTCCGCCGAGGGCGGCCGCGTCCAGCGCCACCGCTCCCGACACCCGGTGGGCGGCGGCCGAGCGGCCCTGGAAGTGGGGGTCCAGCGCGGTCCCGTGCGCGATCAGCATCGTGGTCCCCACCCCGGAGGCGTCGGCCACGAAGGAGCGGGGCTGCACCCCGGCCGCCGCCAGCACCCGGGTGACCGACCCGGGCCGCAGCGCGGGCAGGTCACCGACGCAGGCCAGCACGGTCGCGAACCCGTCGGCCCGGAGAGTGGCGCCGCCGTGGGCCAGGGCGGCGTTCATCCCCGTCCGCCCCGACTCGGGCAGCACCGGGACGCTGAGGCCGGCCCGGGCCAGTCGGGAGGCGAGCGCCGGCTGGTCGCTGACGACCAGGACGTGGTCGACCGACGCGGCGAGGGCCGCGAGCGTGTCGAGCGCCATGGTCCAGGCCAGCCGGCGGCGCAGCGGATCGGGTACGGGCGCGAGCCGCGACTTGGCGCGGTCCACCGGCTTCAGCGCCACCACCGCGGCCACCGGGCCGGGCGACGGTGTGGTCATGATCCGACGATGCTGTCACACACCGGCGGGGTGGCCCGGCCGGTGTCCGGGCGGCCGGCCGAGCGCGGCCTCGTCGCCCACCGGAGGCCGTGCCCATCCCGTAGGGTGAGGCCGAATCGCCGGGTGCTCCGGCCCGACCGTCGGCGGCACCGTCGAGGACGACCGCGAAGAGGTGTCGATGACCGAGCGTCCGGCCGAGCGCACCACCACGGCCCTGCGGCCGTTGCGCCAGGCGAACACCGAGCCCGGCCGGGAGGCCATCTCCGGCGTCGTCACACTGCTGCACACCGTGATGCGGCCCTTCACCCGGCGCGACTGGCGCGGCCAGGACAAGATCCCCGCGACCGGGGGAGTCGTCCTCGCGGTCAACCACATCTCCAACGTCGACCCGCTGGCCGTCGGCCAGTACCTGGCCTTCAGCGGCCGCTGGCCGCGCTTCCTGGCCAAGGCGTCGCTGTTCCGGCTGCCCGTGGTCGGTCGGCTGATCGTCGCCTGCGGCCAGATCCCGGTCGAGCGGGCCTCGCGCCGCTCCCGCTCCGCCCTGACCGCTGCGGTGGAGGCCGTTCGACAGGGCCGCGCCGTCGTCGTCTACCCCGAGGGCACCATCACCCTCGACCCGGACCTGTGGCCGATGGTCGGCAAGACCGGTGCCGCCCGGATCGCGCTGGAGTCGGGCTGCCAGGTGGTCCCGATCGGTCAGTGGGGCGCTCAGGAGATCATGTACGGCAAGCGGATCCACTTCCCGCACCTGCTGCCCCGCACGACCCTCCGGCTCGAGACGGGCGACCCCGTCGACCTCGACGACCTGCGGGGGCAGCCGGTCACGGCCGCCGTCCTGACCGAGGCCACGGAGCGGATCATGGCCGACGTCACGGCCCTGGTCGCCCACCTGCGCCAGGCCGAGCCGCCGGCCCAGCCGTACGGCTTCCGCCCGGCCCCCCGCCTCGACTCCGCTCCCGACCCGAGCGGGGACCCGACCCAGCCTGAGGACCCGGCGTGACCACCGAGGTCCGCGGCCGGCCCGCCCGGGTCGCGGTGATGGGGTCCGGCTCGTGGGGGACCGCGTTCGCGCTGGTGGTCTGCGACGCCGGGCACCAGGTGACCCTGTGGGCCCGGCGCCCCGAGCTGGCCCACGCCATCAACACCGAGCACCGCAACCCCGACTACTTCCCCTCGATCGCGCTGCCCGACACCCTGACTGCGGTCAGCGACGCCCAGCAGGCCATGGCCGGAGCCGACTTCGTCGTGCTGGCGGTCCCGTCGCAGTCGCTCCGAGCCAACCTGAGCCACTGGAAGATCCCCGAGACCGCGATCGTGGTCAGCCTGGCCAAGGGGATCGAGCTCGGCACCGGGCTGCGGATGAGCCAGGTGATCGCCGAGGCCGGGGGCATCGCCCCGGAGCGCATCGCCGTCGTCACCGGGCCCAACCTGGCCCGGGAGATCGCCGAGCGCCAGCCGTCCGCCAGCGTGGTGGCGAGCGTCTCCGAGGCCACCGCCGAGGCGCTGCAGGACATCTGCCACACCCCACGGTTCCGGGCCTACACCAACACCGACGTGATCGGTTGCGAGCTCGGCGGCGCGACCAAGAACGTGATCGGGCTGGCCGTCGGGATGGCGGTCGGGCTGGGGCTGGGGGCCAACGCCACCGCGTCGGTGATCACCCGCGGGCTGGCCGAGACCACCCGGCTGGGTCTGGCCCTGGGGGCGGACCCGTACACCTTCTCCGGGCTAGCCGGGCTGGGCGACCTGGTCGCCACCTGCTCCTCGCCGCTGTCCCGCAACCGGACCTTCGGCGAGGAGCTGGGACGGGGCCGAACCGTGGCCGAGATCACCGCCTCGACCCGCCAGGTGGCCGAGGGCGTGAAGTCCTGCGCCTCGATCCAGGCTCTGGCGGCGGCCCACGGGGTCGAGATGCCGATCGTGGAGCACGTCGCGGCCGTGATCGCCGGCGATCTCACCCCGGCCGAGATGATCACGGCGCTGATGTCGCGGTCGGCCAAGCCCGAGCGGTACTGACCTTCCGGAACCGGGGGAGGTCCACCACCGCGGCGGTGGTCAGCCTCCCCTGATTCTCAGACGCCCCGGATCTCAGACGACCGCGTCCAGGGCCTGCCGCAGGTCGGTCCAGAGGTCCTCGACGTGCTCGATGCCGACCGACAGCCGCACCAGGCCCTCGGGCACGGTCGGCAGCTCGCCGGGCCAGCGCCGCCGGCGCTCCAGGCTCGACTCGACCCCACCCAGACTGGTCGCGAACACCCACAGCGAGGTGCCGTCGACGAAGGCGTCCGCGGTGGCGGCGTCGGCCAGCTCGACCGAGATCAGCGACCCGAAGCCGTCCATGGTCGCCGCCGCGGTCGCGTAGCCGGGGTCCCGGGTCAGACCGGGGTAGCGCACCGCCCGGACGGCCGGGTGGGCCTGCAGCCGCTCGGCCAGGATCCCGGCGTTGTGCTGCATCCGCTCCAGCCGTACGGCGAGGGTGCGGATCCCGCGCAGAGCCAGGTAGGCCTCCATCGTCCCGGGCACGGACCCGCTGAGGCTGCGCACCCCGACCAGCCGGGTCAGCGTCTCGGCGTCGGCGCTGGGCAGGACCAGCGCACCCAGCAGGGCGTCGGAGTGACCGGCCAGGAACTTGGTCGCCGAGTGCAGCACGATGTCGAAGCCGTAGGCCAGGGGCCGCTGCAGCAGCGGGGTGGCGAAGGTGTTGTCGACCACCAGCCGGGCGGTGCCGCGCAGCGCCGCGCCGAGGGCGGGCAGGTCGGCGACCTCCATCATCGGGTTCGTGGGCGACTCCAGCCAGACCAGGTCGGCCCCGTCGGCGGCCGCCAGCACCGCGGCCGTGTCGGCCACGTCGACCCGGCGCAGGGTCCAGCCGTCCCGCTCGGCGCGCTGGTCGGCCGCGGCGGCCACCCCGAGGTAGCAGTGCGCCGGCAGCACCATCACCGTGCCCGGCCCGTGCAGCTCCAGCACCGCCTGGGCCGCGGCCATCCCCGAGGAGAAGGTCAGGGCCCGACCGCCCTCCAGGGCGCCGATGGTCGCCTCCAGGGCCTGCCAGGTCGGGTTGCCCGTACGCCCGTACCCCAGCCCGCCCTGCCCGGTGTCATGGCGGCCGACGTAGGTCGAGGCGAAGGTCACGGGCGTGTTGAGCGGGGCGTCCACAACCCGCTCCGGGCGCCCGGCGGCCACGGCAACGGTGTCGCGGTGTCGGGCCGGGACGGGGGTGGTGGGGGCGGAGGGGGCTGGGTCGGACGTCATGGCCCCAGTCTTGCGCGTCGCCGGGGCCCGGACTCCGCGCCCCGGTAGGGTCAAGCGTCGACACCTCGGGGCGCGAGGGTCGACCGACCCCCACCCCGCCAGGACCGAACCGGAGGCCCCGCCCATGACCGAGCCGCCGCCCGTGGCGACCGCACCTGCGCAGGACCGGCCGCGCGTGGCCGTGGTCTTCGGCGGGACGAGCAGCGAGCACGGCGTCTCGTGCCTGACCGCCGCCGGGGTGCTGGGGGCCCTGGACCGCGACCGGTTCGACGCCGTCGGGATCGGGATCACCCGGTCGGGTCGCTGGGTCGTGGTCGAGGACGCCACCATCGCCCGGCTGCAGGTGAGCGACGGGTCGCTGCCCGAGCTGAGCGAGGACGCCGACGACGCGGTGCTGCTGCACGGCGGGCACCTGGCCGTCCGGACGGCGGCCGGGTTGACCGAGCTGGGCCGGGTGGACGTGGCCATCGCGCTGTTGCACGGACCGTACGGCGAGGACGGCACCATCCAGGGCCTGTTCGAGATGAT
>JAOPXW010000234.1 GCA_025964935.1 Friedmanniella sp.
CACGAGCAGCACTGGCTCGACCTGCTCGGCGAGCACGCCGGCCGTCCCCGCCAGCCCGACCTGCGCACCCGCGTCCTGGCGCTGCTCGCCCGCCGCTTCGGCTCGGTGTTCGTGCTGGCCCTGGCCCAACGGGCCGAGGCCCGCTCCCCCTACGACGCCGACGACGACGCCACCGCGACGATGGCCGCCGACGAGCGGATCCACGAGGAGGTGGTCCGTGGGCTCGCCGCCCGCGGCCGGAACCGGCTGTCGGGCACCTTCCGGGCGGCGGTCTTCGGCGCCAACGACGGTCTGGTCAGCAACCTCTCGCTCGTCCTGGGGGTCAGCGCCAGCGGCGTGGCCAACCACTTCGTGCTGCTGACCGGGCTGGCCGGCCTGCTCGCCGGCGCGCTGTCCATGGGCGCCGGGGAGTACGTCTCGGTCCGCTCCCAGCGGGAGCTGCTGGAGGCCTCCACCCCGGACCCGCAGGCCCACACCGTGCTGCCCGAGCTCGACCTGGACGCCAACGAGCTGGCCCTGCTCTTCCGGGCCCGGGGGATGGAGCCCGCCGAGGCGCAGGCCCACGCCGACGAGATCCTCCGCGGCCTCGGTGGTCAGGTCCCCGACCTGCCCGCGCTGCCCGAGGTGACCCCGGCCGACGCCGAGGACGAGGTCGACGAGCACGAGGCCATCGGCACCGGGATGCGGGCCGCGGTCTCGAGCTTCTGCTTCTTCGCGTCCGGGGCCGTCATCCCGGTGCTGCCCTACCTCTTCGGCCTGCAGGGGCTGACCGCGGTCATCGTGGCCGCCGTCCTGGTCGGGCTGACCCTGCTGGCCACCGGTGCCGCCGTCGGACTGCTGTCCGGCGCCTCACCGCTGCGGCGCGGGCTGCGCCAGCTGGCCATCGGCTACGGGGCCGCGGCCGCCACGTACGGTCTCGGCCTGCTGCTGGGCACGGGTCCGGCCTAGCCCGGACGGTCGGGCTGTTCTGGCGGGTCCGGCCGGTTCGGAAGGGCCGGCCCGGGCCACGGCTCAGCGCTGCGACCGCCCGGTGGCGCGCTGCCGCGTCAGGATGTCCAGCAGGTAGGTGCCGTAGCCGGACTTGAGCAGTGCGGTCGCCCGCGCCTCCAGCTCGTCGTCGGTCAGGAAGCCCAGCCGCCAGGCCGCCTCCTCCGGCGCGCCCACCTTGAGGCCCTGCCGGGCCTCGATGGTGCGGACGAAGTTGTTGGCGTCGTTCATCGACTCGAAGGTGCCGGTGTCCAGCCAGGCGGTGCCGCGCGGCAGCACGCCGACCTGCAGCCGGCCGGCCTCCAGGTAGTGCCGGTTGACGTCGGTGATCTCGTACTCTCCGCGGGCCGAGGGGGCCAGCCCGCGGGCGATGGCGACCACGTCGTTGTCGTAGAAGTAGAGACCCGGCACGGCGTAGTTCGACCGGGGCTGCGCCGGCTTCTCCTCCAGCGACACGGCCCGGCCGTCGGTGTCGAACTCGACCACCCCGTACGCGCTGGGCTCGGCCACCCAGTAGGCGAACACCGCCCCGCCCTCGACGTCGGCGAACCGCCGCAGCTGGGTGCCCAGGCCGGGCCCGTAGAAGATGTTGTCCCCCAGCACCAGGGCGACCTTCTCGTCGCCGATGAAGTCGGCCCCGATCACGAAGGCCTGGGCCAGCCCGTCGGGGGAGGGCTGCTGGGCGTAGCTGAGGGAGATGCCGAACTGCGAGCCGTCCCCGAGCAGGCGGACGAAGGCGTCGGCGTCGTGCGGGGTGGTGATGACCAGGACCTCGGAGATCCCCGCGAAGATCAGGGTGGAGAGCGGGTAGTAGATCATCGGCTTGTCGTAGACCGGGATCAGCTGCTTGCTCACGCCCAGGGTGACCGGGTGCAGCCGGGTGCCGGATCCGCCCGCCAGAATGATGCCGCGCATGGCCGACAGTGTGGCATTGTCGGCGGCGCCGGGGCGGGACCCGCGCGGACGCGGTCGCCGCTCGGGTCGCGTCGACGGGCCCGGGGGCCGGCCCGGGCTCCCTAGGATGGCGGCCATGACGACTTACCTGGTGACGGGCGGGGCCGGTTTCATCGGCTCGAACTTCGTCCGGCACGTGCTGGAGCACACCGACGCGGAGGTCACCGTGCTGGACCTGCTGACGTACGCGGGCAGCCGGGCTTCCCTGGAGGGGCTGCCGCCCGACCGCGTCACCCTGGTCGAGGGCGACATCTGCGACCCGGCCCTGGTCGAGGCGCTGGTGGCCCGGCATCCGGTGGTGGTGCACTTCGCGGCCGAGTCGCACAACGACAACTCGCTGCACGACCCCTCGCCGTTCCTGCAGACCAACCTGATCGGGACCTACACGCTGCTCGAGGCCGTCCGCCGGCACGGGGCCCGCTACCACCACATCTCCACTGACGAGGTGTACGGCGACCTCGAGCTCGACGACCCGCAGCGGTTCACCGAGACCACCCCGTACAACCCGTCCAGCCCGTACTCCTCGACCAAGGCGGGCTCGGACCTGCTGGTCCGTGCCTGGGTGCGCTCGTTCGGGGTGCTGGCCACCATCAGCAACTGCTCCAACAACTACGGCCCCTTCCAGCACGTCGAGAAGTTCATCCCCCGCCAGATCACCAACGTGGTCGACGGGGTCCGGCCCAAGCTGTACGGCGCCGGCCGCAACGTCCGCGACTGGATCCACGCCGACGACCACAGCGCCGCGGTGCTGCGCATCCTGGAGCGGGGCCGGATCGGGGAGACCTACCTCGTCGGGGCGGACGGGGAGAAGAACAACCAGGAGGTGATCGAGGCGATCCTGACCCTGATGGGCAGGCCGGCCGACGCCTACGACCACGTCAGCGACCGGGCCGGGCACGACCTGCGCTACGCCATCGACTCGACCAAGCTGCGGACCGAGCTCGGCTGGGCCCCGCGCTACCGCGACTTCGCCGCCGGGCTGGAGCAGACCGTCGCCTGGTACCGCGACAACGAGGCGTGGTGGCGCCCGCAGAAGGCCGCGACCGAGGCCCGCTACGCCGCGGCCGGGCAGTGAGGGGCGGCCGATGACCACCGAGCTGAGGGTCACCACCACCGCGATCCCGGGTCTGCTGGTCCTGGACCTGCCCGTGCACGGCGACAACCGGGGCTGGTTCAAGGAGAACTGGCAGCGGGCCAAGATGGTCGCCGTCGGGCTGCCGGACTTCGGACCGGTCCAGAACAACGTGTCCTTCAACGCCACGGCCGGGGTCACCCGCGGCTTCCACGCCGAGCCCTGGGACAAGTACGTCTCGGTCGCCACCGGGTCGGTCTTCGGGGCCTGGGTCGACCTGCGGGCGGGCGGCACCTTCGGGCGGTCGGTGACGGTGGAGATCACGCCGGGTCGGGCCGTGTTCGTACCCCGCGGGGTGGCCAACGCCTTCCAGACCCTCGAGCCCGGCACCGCCTACTCCTACCTGGTCAACGAGCACTGGAGCCCGCAGGCCAAGGCCTCGTACGCCTTCGTGAACCTGGCCGACGAGACGGTGGCCGTGGACTGGCCGATCCCGCTGGAGCGGGCCGAGCTGTCCGCCGCCGACCGCGAGCACCCGCGGCTGAGCGAGGTCACCCCCACCGCTCGGCCCCGCACCCTGGTCGTGGGCGCGGGTGGCCAGCTGGGGCTGGCGCTGCAGCAGGCGCTGCCCGACGCGGTCGCGCTCGGCCGCGACCAGCTCGACCTCACCGACCCGGCGGCCCTGGACGCCGTGGCCTGGGCCGACTACGACACCGTGGTGAACGCCTCGGCCTACACCGCGGTCGACGCCGCGGAGACCGCGGAGGGCCGGCGGCAGGCCTGGGCCGTCAACGTGGCGGCGGTGGGTCGGCTGGTCGAGGCCGCGCGGACGCACCGGCTCACCCTGGTGCACGTGTCGTCGGACTACGTCTTCGACGGCACCCGGGAGGTGCACCCCGAAACCGAGCCGTTCTCCCCGCTGGGGGTCTACGGCCAGACCAAGGCCGCCGCGGACGCGCTGGTGGCCACCTGGAGCCGGCACTACCTGCTCCGCACCAGCTGGGTGGTGGGCCAGGGCCGCAACTTCGTGGCCACCATGGCCGGGCTCGCCGACCGCGGGGTCAGCCCGGCCGTCATCGACGACCAGTACGGCCGGCCGACCTTCACCACCGACCTGGCCCGGGTGGTGGCCGAGCTGCTGGCGGGCCCGGCCCCCTTCGGCACCTACAACGTCAGCTGCTCGGGCCCGGCCATGAGCTGGGCCGACCTGGCCGCGCGGGTCTTCGCCGCCCGGGGCCGCGACCCCCGCGATGTCCAGCGGGTCAGCGCGGCGACGTACGGAGAGGGCAAGGCCCTGGCCCCGCGACCGCAGCACAGCGTCCTGGCCCTGGACAAGCTGGAGGCTGCCGGCCTCACCGTGCCGAGCACCGACCAGGCGCTGGCCGACTACCTGCGCGGGCTCGGCTAGCCCGCGGGCGGAGCGGGGGCGGCCGCGCGTCGGCGGCTGCCCACCGCGGCGCTGGTCGAGCCGTCGTCGGTGAAGGCCCCGTCGGAGGGGTGGCTCTGCGCTCCGGGCAGGACCACCGGGTAGCCGGGGTCGGAGTCGCCCGGCTGGGCCGGGCCGGAGCGGACGAGCAGCGTCAGCCCGATCAGCACCACCCCCGCGGCGACCAGGCCCCAGAAGCCCGCCGTCGGCCCACCCGAGTCGATCAGCCGGCCCATGCCCGCCGCGCCCAGGGCCACCCCGCCGGCCAGACCCATCGAGGTCCAGCCGAAGGCCTCGGTGAGCCGGGCCGGGGAGACCGCGGACTGAGCCACCGCGACGGAGGCGATCATGGTGGGCGCGATCGCCAGACCGCTCACCACCAGGACCGGGACCAGCAGCAGCGGCCGCTGCACGAAGGGCAGCGGCAGGGTGGAGAGGGCCAGCAGGATGGCGCTGGTCCGGAACCGGCGGGCGGGCGAGCTGCGCCAGGCCACCGTGCCCACGACCATCCCGGAGGCCAGCGAGCCGACCGCCCAGGTCAACAGCAGCACCCCGGACAGCTCGACCGCGCCGGCCGCCTCGGCGAAGGCCACCACCGCGACCTCCATGCCGCCGAACAGCGAGCCGATCGCGGCGCTGGCCAGGGCCAGGGCCACCAGCGGCCCGACGGGCAGCGGCTCGTGACGTGCCTGGTGCCGGGGAGGTCGCCCGTACGGGGGCTGGGTGCTCCGCTGGCGGGCCAGCAGGAGGGCGCCGCTCAGCCCGAGGACGAGGCAGGCGAGCAGGCCGAGGGCGGGGTGCACCGAGGTGGCCAGGAAGGTGGCCAGCACGGGACCGACGATGAAGACGACCTCGTCCAGCATGGCCTCGACGGCGAACGCCGTGTGCAGCAGCGGGTCCCCGGCCAGCCGGTGGGACCACCGGGCCCGGACGCAGGCCCCCGCCGAGGAGAAGCCGAGCCCGACCCCGGCGGCGGCGAGCAGGCTGGTGCCCAGGGGCAGGTCCGCGAGCACGGTCAGCACCAGGACCGCCACGCTGACGGTGTTGAGCAGGGCGGCGCTGACCAGCACCCGGGCCTGGCCGATGCGGTCGATCAGCCGCCCCCAGACGGGCGCGGCCACGGCGCCGGACAGGGTGCCGGCGGCGGCGACCAGGCCGGCACGACCGTAGGAGCCCGTCTCCAGCGAGACCAGCAGCACCACGCCCAGCCCGGTCATCGACATGGGCATCCGCGCCACCAGGCCCGAGAGGCTGAACGCCCGCGCCTCGCGGTCGCGCAGGACGTGCCCGTAGGCGCCCAGGCCCGTCGTCACTCGATTTCCTCCCATGAGTCAAGATCGTGAGGTGAACGATCTCGCACCAGACGCCGACCTCGCAGCCGACCGCCCCCCGACCGCCGCCGCGGGCCGCCCCAGCCCCGACGACCTGACCCCGTACGAGGCGGTGCTGCTGGTCTCGTTCGGCGGCCCGGAGAGCCCAGAGGAGGTGGTTCCGTTCCTGGAGAACGTCACCCGCGGCCGGGGCATCCCGCGCGAACGGCTGGCCCAGGTGGGCGAGCACTACTTCCTCTTCGGCGGCAAGAGCCCGATCAACGACCAGTGTCGCACGCTGCTCGCCGCCCTGGAGGTCGAGCTGAAGGGCCGGGGCCTGGAGCTCCCGCTCTACTGGGGGAACCGCAACTGGGACCCGTACCTGACCGACACGATGCGCCAGATCGAGGCCGACGGGCACCACCGGGTGCTGACCGTGGTGACCAGCGCCTACCCCTCCTACTCCTCGTGCCGGCAGTACCGCGAGAACCTCTTCGACGCCCTCGCGGGCACGACGGTGGAGCTGGACCGGATCCGGCACTACGCCGACCACCCCGGCTTCGTGACCGCCTCGGTGGACGCCACCCTCGCGGCCCTGGACGAGCTGGGGGAGCACGCGGCCGGGGCCCGGCTGGTCTTCGTGACGCACTCGATCCCCACCGCGATGGCCGAGTCGTCGGGGCCGCCGCCGCGCAGCGCCACGGGCTCCTACGTGGACTGGCACCGGGCCGTCGCCGCCGAGGTCACCCGCCAGGTCAGCGAGCGACGGGGCACCCCGTACGCCTTCGACCTGGTCTACTGCTCGCGCTCGGGACCGCCCAGCCAGCCCTGGCTGGAGCCCGACGTGAACGACCACCTGACCTCCCTGCACGAGCAGGGTGTCCCCGGGGTCGCGGTGGTGCCGATCGGCTTCATCTCCGACCACATGGAGGTGATCTTCGACCTGGACACCGAGGCCAAGGCCACCGCGGCGGAGCTCGGTCTGCCGTTCGCACGGGCGGCCACCGCCGGGGTGCACCCGGCGTTCGTGTCCGGTCTGGTCGACCTGATGACCGAGCGCGCCGAGGCGGCGCGGGGGGCCGAGCCGACCCGGCCGGTGGTGCCCGGCGGGGTGGTGGGGTGGTACCGCTGCCAGCCCGGCTGCTGCCCGAACCTGCGGGACCCGGAGCGTCCGGCCGCCCTGCAGGTCGGGTCCTGAGGCCCAGGCTGTGACCGGGCTGAGAGCCCGGTCGGCCGTGGGTGCGCTCCCGCGAACCTGAGGCCGAGATCGGGAATTTTGTGGCCTGCGGCACGTTGAAGCGGGCGCATGCACCTGTCGCACCACCCCTGACCCCGGTGTGATAGGCATGCGCACGAAATCAGATGCGGAATCTGGGCCCCCTGGCCCGGGAAGGGAACAATGGCGACCGATTACGACGCCCCACGCAAGACCGAAGAAGAGCTCAACGAGGACAGCATCGAGGAGCTCAAGACCCGCCGCAACGACAAGAACTCGGGCAAGGTCGACGAGGACGAGGCCGAGGCCGCCGAAGCCTTCGAGCTGCCCGGTGCCGACCTCTCCCACGAGGAGCTCACGGTCCGGGTGCTGCCGCGCCAGTCCGACGAGTTCACCTGCGCCGGCTGCTTCCTGGTCCGGCACCGCAGCCAGATCGCCGAGGCCCGCGCGAACGGCGACGAGTACTGCTACGACTGCGCTGGCTGACCCCAGCGCCGCACCGGGCCGAGACGGCCCGGCGAGGTCACCGGTGACCTCGGGCCGACCGGCCCTCTCACCCGCGAACCGCCCCCGCCCCCGTGGCGGCGGGCGGTTCACGCGTTCCGGGCCCCGTGCCCCCGCCGGGCGGGGAGGCCTGACCGGGCCGCGCCCGCGTAGGTTGGGCGCATGCTCTACCGCGAACGGCTGACCGTGCCGCCGGCCTGGTGGGCGCTGGCCGCCCTCTTCGCGCTGTCCCTGCTGCTCGCGATCGGGTTCTACCTGGGCCCGGTCTGGGGCGTCGGGGTCGCCGTGGCCTTCCTGGCCGCCGCCGCCGGCGGGTTCGCGACCATCGCCGCGGTGATCGAGGTCGACCCGGAGCGCGTACGGGTGGGCCGTGACCAGCTCGAGCTCGGCTACCTCGGTGACGTCGCGGCCCTGGACCGGGCCCAGACCGAGCGGCGGTCCGGGGTCGAGGCCGACGCGCGGGCCCACCTGGTCCTGCGGCCCTACGTCGCCACGGCGGTCGAGCTGACGCTCACCGACCCCGACGACCCGGCCCCCTACTGGCTCGTCTCCACCCGCCGCCCGGCCGCGTTCGCCGCCGCGGTCCGCACCGCCCTGGCCGTGCCGCGGTGAGCCACGGTGTACGGGTGCTGCTGCAGCGGCTCGACCCCGGTCTCGAGCCACCGGCGTACGCCCGTCCCGGCGACGCCGGTGCCGACCTGCGTACCACCGAGGACTTCGAGCTGGCCCCGGGGGAGCGCCGGGTGGTGGGGACCGGCGTGGCCATCGCCCTGCCGGTCGGCTACGCGGCGTTCGTGCACCCCCGTTCCGGTCTGGCGGCCCGGCACGGCGTCACCGTGGTCAACACCCCGGGCACCGTCGACGCGGGCTACCGCGGGGAGATCCTGGTCTGCCTGCTGAACACCGACCGGGTGCGGCCCGTGGCCTTCGCCCGCGGCGACCGGATCGCCCAGCTGGTCGTCCAGCCGGTCAGCCGGGCCGTCTTCGTGGCCGTGCCGGCCCTGCCGGAGTCGGTGCGTGGAATTGACGGGTACGGGTCGACCGGGGGAATACTGGGCGTTTCGTCGGCGACACCGGTCACCGACGTGGGCAGGACCGCAGAGCCCGTTCGACAGGAGCCGAAGACCATGAGGGTGCCGGGTGAGATCGCGTGATCTTTCGTAGGGACAAGAAGCGTCGGGACGAGGTCGACCAGGTCGAGGCCGACGTGGCCACCGACCCCACCGAGGCCCTACCGGCCGACGCCTCCGGCGAGTCCGACCTGACCGCCCTCGACGGCCGTGACTGGCGGAGCCAGGGCCCCTGGGACATCGCCGAGGTGCCGGTGCCCGAGGAGGACGAGGACCTCGAGGAGGTCCCGCAGCCGCCCAAGATCGACCTGGGCAGCCTGATCGTGACCGGCGTCCCCGGCTCGGAGCTGCGGCTCCAGGTCTCGGAGGAGAGCCAGCAGATCGTCTCGGCCATGCTCGTGATGGAGACCGCGGTCGAGCCCACCGCCGCATCGGGCCAGCAGACGCAGGTCTACTCCTCGGCGCTGGAGATCGGCGCGTACGCCGCCCCCCGGAGCGGCGGTCTGTGGACCGAGCTGCGGGACGAGATCTCGGCCAGCGCGGTTGAGGCGGGCGGCTCGGCGTCCCTGGCGGAGGGGCCCTTCGGGGTCGAGCTCCGTCGTCTGGTCCCGGTCACCACCCCTGACGGCGAAGAGGGCTACCAGCCGTCGAAGATGTGGGTGGCCGAGGGCCCGCGCTGGCTGTTGCGCGGCATCGTGTACGGCCAGGCCGCCATCGAGGAGGGCTGGGACAACCCCGTCGTGGCCGATGTGGTGTCCGCCTTCCGCCAGGTCGTGGTCCGGCGCGGCGACGAGGCCATGGCCCCTGGGGACCTGCTGCCGCTGGCCATGCCCGCCGGCCTGGTCACCGACGACCAGTCGTGAGTCTCCGTCCGCGGATGAGGAGCACACCCACCATGACCGTGCCATCCTGGGTATTGGGAAGTGATGTCTGATGACAACGGAGAACAGGCTGCAGCGAGCGCTGCGGCGGCTGGCCTCCTCCAACGCCGAGCTGGAGTCCGAGGACCTGCAGCGCAACGTGCGTGAGGAGGGTGCCATCCCGATCAAGACGTGCGAGGACCGGCAGCACGTGAGTCTGACGGGCACGATCTGTACCGTCACGATCAACCCGCGGGAGGGCCATCCCGCCCTCGAGGTCGAGCTGCGCGACGGTTCCGGCACGGTCACGCTGGCCTGGCTGGGTCGGCGACAGATCCCGGGGATTGACCCGGGCCGTACGGTGAAGGTCTCGGGTCGGATCAGCTGTCACGAGGGGCGGCGGCTGATGTACAACCCCCGCTACGAGCTGCTCCCCACCCCGCAGCCTTCGTGACCGACCGGCACGTCGGCTCCGAACCGGAGGCACGACCCGACCTCGACCCGGCGGTCCGACCGTCCTCGACCGACGCTCAGGCCGACCCCGCCGAGCCGCAGTTCCGCTACGTCGAGGAGTTCGTCCGCCACCAGCTGTCGGCCTCGCTCGGCGGGCTCCGCGGCATGCTCGAGGCCGCGCTGCCCTTCGTCGGCTTCACCCTCGCCTGGGTGGGCACCCGGCAGCTCTACCCGGCCCTGGGGGCGGCCCTCGGGGTCGCCCTGGCGCTGGTGGCGGCCCGGCTGGTGCAGCGGCAGTCGGTGAAGTACGTCGCCCAGGCCATCGTCCCCACCGCGATCGCCGCCGTCGTGGCGAGCCGGACCGGCCGGGCCGAGGACATCTTCCTGCCCGGGATCCTCTACAACGGGGTGCTCGGGGTGGTCTCTCTCGTCACGATCGCCATCCGCCGGCCGCTGGTCGGCTTCGTGATCGGCGCCGCCATCCAGGACCCGACCGGCTGGATCCGGGACCGCGGCCTGGTGCGGATGACCTCCAAGCTGACCGCGGTGCTCGCCGTGCCCTACCTGACCCGGCTCGTCGTCCAGCTCCCGCTCTACTTCGCGGGCCAGGTGGTGTGGCTCGGCGTGGCCAAGGTCGCCCTGGGCTGGCCGCTGCTGATCGCGGCACTCGCCGTCATCGGGGTGCTGCTCTCCCGGGGCCGGACCCCGATGGAGGACAGTGCACTGGCCGGTCGGGTCGGTCCGCCGCCCGCCTGACCACGGCGCACCTCGACGGTGCCCGCCCGGGTCAGATCGTCTGGACCCGCGGCGTGGCCGTGGTGGCCACGATGGAGCCCTCGCGGGGCGACAGCAGATCGGCCAGCTCCTCCTCGAAGTCCTGGGCGGTGACGAACAGGAGCTCGTCGCCGGCCTCCAGTGAGCCGTCCCGGTCCGGCGGCTGGGCGTGGCCGTCGCGGATGAGGGCGACCAGCACCACGTCACCGGGCCAGGTCATGTCCCCGATCCGGGAGCCGACGCAAGGGCTGGAGGTGGGCAGGGTCATCTCGACCAGGTTGGTCTGGCCCTCGTGGAAGGTGAGCAGCCGGACCAGGTCGCCGACGGTGACCGCCTCCTCGACCAGCGCCGACATCAGCCGCGGCGTGGAGACGGCGACGTCGACCCCCCAGACGTCGTTGAAGAGCCACTCGTTCTTGGGGTGGTTGACCCGGCCGACCGTCCGGGGCACGCCGAACTCGGTCTTGGCCAGCAGCGACATGACCAGGTTGGCCTTGTCGTCCCCGGTCGCGGCGATGGCCACGTCGCAGGTGTCGATCCCGGCCTCCTCCAGCGAGGACAGCTCGCAGGCGTCGGCCAGCAGCCACTCCGCCTGCGGCAGGGTGTCGCTCTTGATCGCCCGGGGGTCCCGGTCGATCAGCAGGACCTCGTGACCGTTCTCCACGAGCTCGGCGGCGATGGACCGGCCGACGTTGCCGGCTCCGGCGATGGCTACCCGCATGATGTGTCTCCCCAACGGTCGGTGGTCATTCGGGACCCGGCGGTGCTTCGAGGACGGCTTCGACCCGGGCCAGCTGGTCGTCGGCGACCGCGGCGTACACGAGGTCGCCGTCCTGCAGGATGGTCCCGCGCCGCGGCACCATGCCCGCGCCCAGCCGGAACAGGAAGGCCACCCGCGCTCCGGTGGCCTCGTCGATGTGGTCGACCGTGCGACCGACCCAGGACGCGTCGACGTGCACCTCCATCAGCCGGACCGCGCCGGAGGGGTCACGCCACTGCGGCTCGGAGCCGGCCGGCAGCAGTCGGCGGAGCACCTGGTCGGAGGTCCAGCGCACCGTGGCGACGGTGGGGATGCCGAGGCGCTCGTAGACCTCGGCGCGGCCGGGGTCATAGATCCGGGCCACCACGTTGTCCACGCTGAAGGTCTCGCGGACCACCCGGGCGGCCAGGATGTTGGAGTTGTCGCCGCTGGAGACGGCGGCGAACCCTTCGGCCTGCTCGATCCCGGACTCGATCAGCACCTCGCGGTCGAAGCCGACCCCCTTGACGGTCCGCCCGCCGAAGTCGGGGCCGAGCCGCCGGAACGAGTCCACCATGACGTCGATGACGGCCACGGTGTGGCCGCGCTTCTCCAGGCTCCGCGCGAGGCTGGATCCGACCCGGCCGCAGCCCATGATCACGATGTGCACGCCTGCGAGTCTAGGGTGAGCGGGTCTCGGCGGAGCGGTCGGCCCGTCGGACGCCGGTCGTCCACTAGAGTCAGCGAACGTGGCCAACCTGTCGGATGTCGGCAAACGTCTGCTGCTCGGCCGCAAGCTGAGCAGTACGCAGCTCGGCGAGACCCTGCTCCCCAAGCGCATCGCGCTGCCGGTCTTCGCCTCCGACGCACTCTCCTCGGTGGCGTACGCGCCCGACGAGATCCTGCTCACCCTGTCGCTGGCCGGGCTCGCGGGCTACGCGTTCTCCTGGAAGATCGCCATCCTGGTCGCGCTGGTGATGCTGGTGGTGGTGGCCTCCTACCGGCAGAACGTGCACGCCTACCCCTCCGGCGGCGGGGACTACGAGGTGGCCACGGTCAACCTCGGCCCCAACGCCGGCCTCACCGTGGCGGCGGCCCTGCTGGTGGACTACGTGCTCACCGTCGCGGTCTCGATCTCCTCGGGGGTCCAGAACGCGAAGTCGGTCTTCCCCGCCATCGACGGCCACGAGGCCTGGGTGGCGGCGATCGCGGCGGTCATCCTGATGGCCCTCAACCTGCGGGGTGTCCGGGAGTCCGGCACCTTCTTCGCCATCCCGACCTACTGCTTCATGGCCGGCATCATCACCATGGTGCTCTACGGGCTGTTCAAGATCCTCGTGCTGGGCGACCCGATCAAGGCCCACAGCGCCCAGTACGGGATCGAGCCGGACCCCAAGTACGCGGCCTTCAGCGGGCTGATGATGGTGGCGCTGCTGGCCCGGACCTTCTCCTCGGGGTGTGCCGCGCTGACCGGGGTGGAGGCCATCTCCAACGGCGTGCCCGCGTTCAAGAAGCCCAAGAGCCGCAACGCCGCCACCACCCTGCTGCTGCTGGGGACCATCGCGGTGTCGATGCTGATCGGGGTCATCACCCTGGCCAACCTGACCGGGCTGAAGCTGATCGACACCGGCCGCTCCTTCTACACCCTGAACGGGCAGCGGGTCGAGGTGATCGAGGAGACCGCGATCGGGCAGCTCGCCCGGGCGGTCTTCGCCGACTTCCGACCCGGCTTCTACTTCGTCATCGGGGCCACGATGATCATCTTGTTCCTGGCCGCGAACACCGCCTTCAACGGCTTCCCCGTCCTCGGCTCGATCCTGGCCAGGGACGGCTACCTGCCCCGCCAGCTGCACACCCGGGGCGACCGGCTGGCGTACAGCAACGGGATCGTCGTCCTCGCCGTCCTGGCCATCATCCTGATCATCGCCTTCAAGGCCGACGTCACCGCCCTGATCCAGCTGTACGTGGTCGGGGTCTTCGTCTCCTTCACGGTCAGCCAGCTGGGCATGATGCGGCACTGGACCCGGCACCTGAAGACCGAGCGCGATCCGGCCGCCCGGGCCCGGATGCTCCGCTCCCGGGTCATCAACGGGGTGGGCCTGACCATGACCGGCACCGTCCTGGTCATCGTCCTGCTGTCCAAGTTCGTGCAGGGCGCCTACATCGCCATCATCGCCATGGCCGCCATCTACGTGATGATGAAGCTGATCCGGCGGCACTACGACGCGGTCT
>JAOPXW010000240.1 GCA_025964935.1 Friedmanniella sp.
TGACCGGGCCGGGCTGGCTCGCCGTCGGGGACGCCGCGATCACGTTCGACCCGCTCGCCTCGTACGGGATCGGGACGGCGCTGGGGGCCGGGGTCTACGCGGCCGCCGCGGTGGCCGGGCACCTGGCCGGGCGCCCCGACGCCCTTCCCCGGTACGCCGCGGTCGTCGACGGGCTGTTCGCGCCGTACCTCGTGCTGCGGCACGAGCGCTACACGGCCGAGCGGCGGTGGCCCGACGCCCCCTTCTGGCGCCGGCGGCACCGACCGGCCGGGGGGTGAGGACCGATCCGGAGGCGGCTCGGTCAGGGGCTCGGGACGGACCGGGCGGTCCACACGCTGTGCTCGTCGCGCCGCCGGGTCTGGCCCGAGCCGACGATGAGCAGGCACTTCATGTCGATGGTGTCCGGGTCGAGCGCGGCCAGGGTGGTGACCGTGAGGTGCTCCTCGGCCCGGCCGACGTCGCGACCGACCACCACCGGGGTGTCGGGGGCGCGGGACTCCAGCAGGATCCGGCGGGCGTCGGCCACCTGCGTACGCCGGCTGCGCGAGGCCGGGTTGTAGAGGGCCAGCACCAGATCGGCGGCGCCGACGGCGCGCAGCCGCGCCTCGACCACCGACCAGGGTTTGAGCCGGTCCGACAGTGACATCACGGCGTAGTCCCCGCCCAGCGGGGCGCCGGCCTTGGCCGCCACGGCCTGGGCCGCGGTCAGCCCGGGGAGCACGGTGATGGTGACCGTGGCGTAGCGCGGGTCGGCCTCGGCCGCCTCGTAGACCGCCGCCGCCATCCCGAAGACCCCCGCGTCACCGCCGGAGACGACGGCCACCGTCTCCCCGGCCAGGGCCAGGTCGAGGGCGTGCCGGGCCCGGTCGACCTCGACGGTGTTGCCCGAGGAATGCCGCTGCAGCCCGATCCGGGCCGGCACCCGGTCGACGTACGGGGCGTAGCCGACCACGTGGCCGACCTGCGCCAGCGCGGCGCTGACCTCCGGGGTGAGCCAGCGGTCGGGGCCCGGCCCGAGCCCGACGACCAGCACCTCGGCGTTCACGACCGGCGCCGGGGCGGGCGCCGGCTTCGCGGCGCGGAGGGCGTTGTCGGCCCGCCGGTCCTGACCGGGGACCAGGATCATCGAGAAGTACGGCACGGCCGCGGGGTCGACCTCGCTGACGGGCAGCGTGCGCTGCCGGCCGGTGCTGGCCCGTTCGACGTACACCGCGTCCGCCAGCCGCCCCGCCTGGGCCAGAGCGTCCCGGACGCCGCTGAAGGTGCGGCCGAGCTTCATGATCGCGGCCGCGTCGGTGTCGGCCAGCCGTCGGGCCAGCTCGGGCACGGGCAGCGTGCCGGGGAGCACGGTCAGGACGTCCTCGTGCCGGGCCAGCGGGGTGGCCACGGCGGCCGAGACCGCGCTCAGCGAGGTCACCCCGGGCACGATCTCACTCGGGTAGTGCGGGGCCAGCCGGTCGTGCAGGTACATGTACGAGCTGTAGAACAGCGGGTCGCCCTCGGCCAACACGACCACGGTCCGGTCGGCGTCCAGGTGCTTGCCCAGCCGCTCCGCCGACTCGTCGTAGAAGTCCTCGATCGCCCCGTAGTAGCCCAGCGGGTGGCTGGTGGTCCCGGTGGTCACCGGATAGATCAGCAGCTCCTCGACGGCGTCCTCGCGCACCAGGTCGCCGACGATGGTGCGGGCGATCGAGCGGCCGGCGGTCCCGGAGTGGTAGGCGACCACGTCCGCCTCCCGGATCAGCCGGGCGGCCTTGACCGTCAGCAGATCGGGGTCGCCGGGGCCGACGCCCACCCCGTACAGGTGTCCGGTCACGCGAGCTCCGCCTCCTGGGCCAGGGCGTTCAGGGCCGAGGCGCAGAGCGCGGAGCCGCCGCGGCGTCCGTGCACCACGAGGTAGGGGAGGTCCCACGGGTTCTCGACCAGGGCGACCTTCGACTCGGCCGAGCCGACGAAGCCGACCGGGATGCCGATCACGGCCGCCGGACGCGGGCCGCCCGCGGCGATCTGCTCCAGCAGGTGGAACAGCGCGGTCGGGGCGTTGCCGATGGCGACCACGGCCCCCTCCAGCTCGGGCCCCCACAGCGACACCGCGGCCGCGGACCGGGTGGTGGACCAGGCCCGGGCCCGGTCGGCCACCCGCGGGTCGCCGAGCAGGCAGTGCACCGCGTTGTCGGCGGGCAGCCGCCGCCGGGTCACCCCGGAGGCGATCATGAACGCGTCCGTGAAGATGGGTGCGCCGGCCTCCAGCGCCCCGCGGGCCGCGCTGACCAGCCGCGGGTGGAACGCCAGGGCGGAGGTCAGCTCGAGGTCGCCGCTGGCGTGGATCATCCGGACGGCCACCGTACGGGCGTCCTCGGGCAGGCTTGACAGGTCGGCCTCGTCGCGGATCTGGGCGAAGGAGCGACGGTAGATCTCGGTCGGGTCGGTGACGTAGTCGTAGCGCCGGAGCGGGGGGGCCTCAGCCATGGGTCACCAGCTCCCGGCGCACGGCGAGGAGTTCGGCCCGGCTCGGGGCGACCAGGTCCTCGTACGGTCCGGTCGGGGCGCCGCAGCGCCGCTCGCAGCCGCTGACGTGGGTTCGGGGCCAGGCCCCGCCCAGGGCTGCCGCGGCCGCGACGAGGGACTGGGTGTCGACCCGGCCCTGGCCGCACCAGGGCGCGCCGACGCAGGCGCTGAGCGCCGTCCACGGTGAGGTCGGCTCGGCGACCAGGCCCGCGGCGACCAGCTCGGGCAGCCGCGACGCGCCCTGCTCGAGCACCAGCCCGCGCCAGGGGGTGACCACGACGGCGCGGTCGCCGGCGACCTCGGTCACCACCCGGCGCTGTCCGGGGGGGAGGAAGCCCAGGGGGACCTGGACGCTGGCGTGCGGGCCGACCGCGCCCAGGGGCATCGGCTCCGGCTCTGTGGCGGGCACCGGTCCCAGGTCCGGCTGCGCCTCGACCCAGGCTGGCAGGTCCCGTACGCGCCAGGCCCGGCTCGGCTGCCGGGCCACGGCGAAGTCGAGGGCCAGCGCGACGAGCGCGGCCACGGCGTCGGCGGCGGCGACCCGGCGACCCCGGTCGGACCCGACCAGCAGCCAGCCGGAGTCGGGGTCGTGGGCCCGGTAGGTCAGGTCGGGCTGCAGAGCCGCGATGTCGCCCCGACCGTCGTCGAGCCCGATCACGAAGCGGCCGGACAGCTCGACCAGCCCGGGTTCGACGCTGAGCCGCGCGTCCAGGGCGGCCAGCAGCGGCCCCAGATCGGCCCGCCCCCCGGCCAGGCCGGTCAGGGGCGAGGCGAGCACGTTGCGGACCCGCTCGTGGTCGGCCGAGGGCAGCAGGCCGGCGGCGGTGACGTCGGCGACGAAGGCGGCCGGGAGGGGATCGGGCAGACCCCGGACCTGCAGGCCGGCCCGGGACGTGAGCTGGAGGACGCCGCTGCCGTGCCGCTCGGCGGTGCGGCCCAGGGCCTCCAGAACCGCTCCGGTGGTCCGGCCGCCGGGGATCCGGATGCGCACCAGGGCGCCGTCGGCCGCCTGGTGGGGCCGCAGCACCCCGGGGCAGCGATCGTCGGACACCCGGTCATCGTAGGTCGTGCCGGGGGGTTCGGACCCGGTCCGTCCGTCCCGACCGCCTCCGCCGGCCTAGGTTGGCGACCGTGGCCTCCTACTCCTTCGCGCAGGTCGACGTCTTCGGATCGGGCCGCCTGACGGGCAACCCGCTGGCCGTGGTCGTCGACGCCGACGCTCTCGACGCGGGCGAGATGCAGGCGTTCGCCCGCTGGACGGGTCTGTCGGAGACGACCTTCCTGCTCCGCCCCACCGACCCCGCCGCGGACTACCGGGTGCGCATCTTCACCCCCAGCCGTGAGCTGCCCTTCGCCGGCCACCCCACCCTCGGGTCCGCGGCCGTCTGGCTGACGACGGGCGTGCCGTCACGCAGCCCGGGCCTGGTGCTCCAGGAGTGCGGGGCCGGTCTGGTGCCGGTCCGGGTCGAGGGGGACCGCCTCGCGTTCGCCGCCCCGCCCCTGACCCGGTTCGAACCGGTGGCCGAGGAGCTGCTGGGGCGGATCGCCGCCGGCTTCGGGGTGGACCGGGCGGCGATCCTAGATGCCTCCTGGCTGGTCAACGGCCCCGAGTGGATCGGGCTCCGTTTCGGCAGCGCCGAGCAGGTTCTGGGTCTCCGCCTCGACCCCGCCGGACTGTCCGGGCTGGACCTCGGGGTGGTCGGGCCCCATCCGGCGGGGGGAGAGGTCCAGGTCGAGGTGCGGGCCTTCATCCCCGGCGAGGCGGTGGCCGAGGACCCGGTGACGGGCAGCCTGAATGCGGGCCTGGCCCACTGGATGATGGCCACCGGGCAGGTCCCCGAGCGCTACGTCGCCGCCCAGGGTCGGGCCGTCGGGGCCGCCGGGCGGGTGCAGCTGGTCCGCGACGACACCGGCCTGTGGGTCGGCGGCCAGGTGGCGGTCGTCGTGACGGGTCACGTCACCCTCTGAGCCCCGACCCGCTCGGCCGCGGCAGTTCTGGCGAAGATCCGGCGCGGTAGTCCGGGCCGAATCTTCGCCACAACTCGGTTCCGGGCGCCCGGAGCAGGTGCGACATCCGCACCCGGCGTCCCGCTCCCTGCGACGGCCCGGAGCTGTTCCAGGGAGCGGTTAGGCTCCACCAACATGACGCGCATCGCCCTGGTCTCCACCTCCGACACCGACCTGCTGTCGGCCCGCGCGTCGGGTGCGGACTATCTCTACGTCAACCCGTCCAAGGCGGCGCACACCGAGATGGCGGCCGCCTTCGCCGACGCCGACCTGATCGTGGCGCGCATCCTCGGCTCGGCCCAGTCCCTGTGCGGCGGCTTCGCCCGGATCCGGGGGGAGGGCCAGCCGATGGTCGTCCTGGGCGGGGAGCAGGCGCCCGACGCCTCGCTGATGGAGCTGTCGACGGTGTCGATGGGGGTGGCCGCGGACGCCCACGTCTACCTGGCCCAGGGCGGCCCGGACAACCTCGCCCAGCTGCACGCCTTCCTGTCCGACACCGTGCTGCTGACCGGCCAGGGCTTCGAGCCGCCGGTCGCCCAGCCGGTCTGGGGCGCTCTGGACCGGGCCAAGCCGGTCGCCCGACCCGACGGCGGCGTCCGGCCCCGGGTCGGCATCCTGTTCTACCGGGCCCAGCAGACGGCCGGGAACACCGCGTACGTCGAGGCCCTGGCCGACGCGGTCGACGCGGCCGGCGGGGTCGGGCTGCCCATCTTCGCCACCTCGCTGCGGGACGCCCCGGCCGACCTGCTGGAGCACCTCGGCACGCTGGACGCGCTGGTCACCACCGTGCTGGCGGCCGGCGGGACCAGGCCGGCGACCGCCTCGGCCGGCGGGGACGACGAGGCGTGGGACGTCAAGGCGCTGGCCGCGCTGGACATCCCGATCCTTCAGGGGCTCTGCCTGACCTGGGACCGCGCGTCCTGGGCCACCTCCGACGAGGGCATGTCGCCGCTGGACGTCGCCACCCAGGTCGCCGTCCCGGAGTTCGACGGTCGCCTCATCACGGTGCCGTTCTCGTTCAAGGAGAGCGACGCCGACGGCCTGCCGCACTACGAGCCCGACCCCGAGCGGTGCCGCCGGGTGGCCGAGCTGGCGGTCAACCACGCACGCCTGCGGCAGCTGGCCCCCGCCGAGCGCCGGATCGCCATCGTGCTCGGGGCCTACCCGACCAAGCACGCCCGGATCGGCAACGCGGTCGGGCTGGACACCCCGGTCTCGGTGGTCCGGCTGCTGCGCGAGCTCCGCGCGGCCGGCTACGACCTGGGCGCCGAGGGTGACATCCCCGGCACCGGTCCGATGGAGCCGGTCGAGGGGGAGTCGGCCGACACCACCGCCGGGAACGCGCTCATCCACGCGCTGATCGCGGCCGGCGGGCAGGACCCCGAGTGGCTGACCTCGGGTCAGCTGTCCGGGCAGCCCGTCCGGATCCCGGCCGCCACCTACCGGCGCTGGCTCGCCGACCTGCCCGCGGACCTGGCCGAGGGCGTCACCGCGGCCTGGGGTCCGGCGCCGGGGGAGATGTTCGTCGACCGGGCCCTGGACCCCGACGGCGAGATCATCGCCGCCACCCTGCAGGCCGGCAACGTGGTCATCCTGGTCCAGCCGCCCCGCGGCTTCGGGGAGAACCCGATCGCGATCTACCACGACCCCGACCTGGCCCCCTCGCACCACTACCTGGCCGTCTACCAGTGGCTGCAGCACGAGTTCGGTGCGCACGCCGTGGTGCACGTGGGCAAGCACGGCAACCTCGAGTGGCTGCCCGGCAAGAACCTCGGGATGTCCGCCTCCTGCGGCACCGACGCCTCGATCGGGTCGATGCCCCTGATCTACCCGTTCCTGGTCAACGACCCCGGCGAGGGCACCCAGGCCAAGCGCCGGGCCCACGCCACGATCATCGACCACCTCGTCCCGCCGATGGCCCGGGCGGAGACGTACGGCGACATCGCCCGGCTGGAGCAGCTGCTGGACGAGTACGGCAACGTGCTGGCCATGGACCCGGCCAAGGTGCCGGCCCTCCGCGGGGAGATCTGGACCCTGATCAAGGCGGCCGAGCTGGACCACGACCTCGGGTTGGACGGTCGGCCCGACGACGAGGCGTTCGACGAGTTCGTGCTGCACATCGACGGCTGGCTGTGCGAGATCAAGGACGTGCAGATCCGCGACGGGCTGCACGTGCTGGGCCAGGCGCCGAGCGGGGACGAGCTGGTCAACCTGGTGCTGGCCATCCTGCGGGCCAACCAGGTGTTCTCGGGCGCCGTCAACGGCGTCCCCGGGCTGCGGGTCGCGCTCGGGCTGACCGAGGGGGACGCGCCGCTGGCCGAGGTCGACGCCGTCGAGGCCCAGGCCCGCGCGCTGGTGCTGGCCCTCGCCGCCGCCGACTGGACGCCGGCCGCGGTGCCCGAGGTGGTCACCGCCGTGCTGGGCGAGCCGGGTGCCGAGACCACGGCCGCCACCGGGCCGGTCTCCCGGGCCGGGGTGGTCGACGCGCTGGTCTTCGCCTGCACCGAGGTGGTGCCCCGCCTGGCGGGCACGGCCAACGAGCTGGCCGCCACCCTGCACGCGCTGGAGGGCGGCTACGTGCCGGCCGGCCCGTCGGGCTCACCGCTGCGGGGGCTGGTCAACGTGCTGCCGACCGGCCGCAACTTCTACTCCGTCGACCCCAAGGCCATCCCGTCCCGGCTGGCCTTCCAGACCGGCCAGGCCATGGCCGAGTCGCTGGTCCAGCGCTACCTCGACGAGACCGGGGACTACCCGTCCTCGGTCGGGCTGTCGGTGTGGGGCACCTCGGCCATGCGGACCAGCGGGGACGACGTGGCCGAGGTGCTGGCCCTGCTCGGCGTGCTGCCGGTCTGGGACGAGGCCTCGCGCCGGGTCGTCGGCCTGGAGGTGGTGCCGCTGGAGGAGCTGGGTCGGCCCCGGATCGACGTGACCGTGCGCATCTCCGGCTTCTTCCGTGACGCCTTCCCGCACGTCCTGGCCATGCTCGACGACGCCGTACGACTGGTCGTGGACCGTGCGGACGAGCCGCTGGAGCTCAACTACGTCCGCCGGCACGCACTGGCCGACCTGGCCGCGCACGGGGACGAGCGTCGCTCCACCACGCGGATCTTCGGCTCCAAGCCCGGCTCGTACGGCGCGGGCATCCTGCCGCTGATCGAGGCCGGCAACTGGCGCGACGACGCCGACCTGGCCGAGGTCTACACCGCGTGGGGCGGGTTCGCGTACGGGCGGGACCTCGACGGGCGGCCGGCCCGGGAGGACATGGAGGCCAACTACCGCCGGATCACGGTGGCGGCCAAGAACATCGACACTCGCGAGCACGACATCGCCGACTCCGACGACTACTTCCAGTACCACGGCGGGATGGTGGCCACCGTCCGGGCTCTGACCGGGACCGCACCCAAGGCGTACGTCGGCGACTCGACCACGCCGGACGCCGTCCGGACGCGGACCCTGACCGAGGAGACCGCCCGGGTCTTCCGGGCCCGGGTGGTCAACCCGCGCTGGATCACCGCCATGCAGCGGCACGGCTACAAGGGTGCGTTCGAGCTGGCGGCCACCGTGGACTACCTGTTCGGCTTCGACGCGACCGCCGGGGTGGTCCCGGACTGGATGTACGCCCAGCTCGCGAACAGCTACGTCCTGGACAAGCAGAACCAGGACTTCATGAAGCACGCCAATCCGTGGGCGCTCCGCGGCATCATCGAGAAGCTCGGCGAGGCCGTGGAGCGGGGGCTGTGGGCCGACCCGGACGCCCAGCTCGTGGCCGACATGGCCCAGGTCTACCTCGACGTCGAGGGCGACCTGGAGGACGCGGTCGGATGAGCCTCGACCCCGCCCACCTCGACGACCAGGTGCTCACCTTCCTGGCCGAGCGGCACCTGGCCACCCTGACCAACGTGCGGGCCGACGGGACCCCGCACGTCGTCCCGGTCGGCTTCACCTACGACCCCGCCACCCGGCTCGCCCGCGTCATCACCAGCGGGGAGTCGGTCAAGGCCCGGCTGGCCGGGCGGGACGGCGCGGTCGGGGCCCTGTGCCAGGTCGACCGGGCCCGGTGGCTCACCCTGAGCGGGCCGCTGCACGTCGAGCGCGACCCCGGCGCGGTGGCCGACGCCGTGCGCCGCTACACCGAGCGCTACCGCCCGCCCCGGGAGAACCCGGTGCGGGTGGTGCTGGTCATGGACGTCGAGAAGATCATGGGGCGCGGCTGACCCGAGAACCTCGCCGCGACCATGTCCTCCACCCTGATCTCGCGACG
>JAOPXW010000258.1 GCA_025964935.1 Friedmanniella sp.
GTCACCACCGGCTCGGGGGAGAACCCACCGTCCCGGGTCGCCGTGGGGCAACGGCTGGTCCAGAAGCTGACCAGCGACCTGATGCGGAGCCCGTACTGGTCCAGCTCGGCCTTCCTGTGGACCTACGACGGATGGGGCGGCTGGTACGACCATGTGGTCCCGCCGAGCGTCGACGCGCGAGGGTACGGCTTCCGGGTCCCCGCCCTGATGGTCAGCCCGTACGCCCGCCGGGGTCTGGTCGACCACACGGTCCTCGACTACACCTCCATGCTGAAGTTCATCGAGTCCAACTGGGGCGTGGCTCCGCTCGCGTCCCGCGACGCCGCCGCCAGCAACCTGGTGTCGGCGTTCGACTTCAGCTCCGCGCCGCGCAAGGCGGCCCTGCTGCCGGCGACCCGGGACGCCGAGGTCCGCTTCACCCCGAACCCTCGGGCGACCCCGGTGATCTACACGGCGTACGGGCTGGCCCTGGTGGGGGTGGCGGTCCTGATCGCGGGTGTGGCTGCGCTCCAGCGGCCGTTCGCCCAGTCGCTGCTGCGTCAGCTGTCCCACGGCTCGGCCCCGGTGCTCCAGGCCGGCCGGGTGCGGCTCGCGGCGGTGCTGCCGTGGTCCGCCGGTCAGCTGGACGACGCCCTCGCCCGGGCGCTGCGCCGGCTCGGTCGGGCCCTGCACCTCCCGCCCCGACCCTTCGCCGTCCTGTGGCGCTGGGCGGTGCTCGGCGGCTACCAGCCGCGACACTCCTGGGAGCGTCAGCTGCGCGACGACGCGGCGACGGCCTGGGCGGCCTGGTACCGAACGGAGTCGGGAGCTGACGGCGGGGCCGGACCCGCGGGCGAGGAGCCTGTGGACTGGGTGGCCTGGTACCGCTCGATGAGCGCGACGGCCATCGTCGCCCAGCACGGGCCGTACGGGCCGCAGCTCCCCGGCGGGACGGGGCCGCTATGAGGACGGGTATCAGGGGGCCCGGGGCCGACGGACCCCTGGTGCGGGTCCGGCGTCTGCTCGCCGTGGTCGGGGGGCTGGTCCTGGTCGTCGGGGGGGTGACCGCGAGTCCCGCCTGGGCGGCCGCCGCCCCCACCGCGGCGGTGATCGAGGTCGTCACCGTCCCGGCTGTCCCGGGTGCGCGTTTCGTGGTCGACGGGGTCACCCACCGGGCGGACCAGCAGGGCTCCGTCCGGGTGCAGGTGCCCAAGGGGTCGAAGGGACACGAGGTGTCCCTGGTCGCCAAGGACATCCACGAGCCCACCCGTGACCTGCAGTTCGTCCGCTGGTGGAACCCGGGCGACCACGACCAGGATTTCCGGACGAAGGTCACCGGCATCGCGGTCCGGCACAACGTCCGGATCAAGGCGGCCTTCCGCGCCAGCTATCTGGTGTCCTACGCCTTCGTCGACCAGGCCCAGGCGGAGGTGAAGCGGAGCCGGGTCAGCCGGGTGGAGTTCTACGGCGACAACGGGCACACGGTGAGCGGCAACGGCAGCGGCAAGATCCGGATGGTCGGCACCAGGCCGACCGTGAACGGCAACACCGTCGTCGCCAAACCGGTGCGCTACAGCGTGCAGCGGGTCGACGTCGACGGCTCGAACGTGGTGCAGGTCAACCGTCAGGTCTTCAGCCCCACCGCCACCACCTCGCTCGTCGTGCCGCTGCTGTTGCGGACCGCGCACTTCAGCACCCGGGACTTCCTGCTGGGCAGTCCGGTCGGGAGCGCGGTCCACCTGACCTACCCGGACAAGCGCCAGGTGGTGGTGCCCCTGGATGCCGACGGCAAGGCGACGGTGGAGAACCTCGCGCGGGGCCAGTACAGCGTGCGGGTGGAGGCCGCCGGCTACTCCTTCGACCGGCCCATCGTCCTGTCCCGGAACCAGTACGTCGACCTTCCGGTCCTGACCTTCCTCGACCTCAGCATCCTGGGCGGGCTGGGCGTCGGGGTGCTCGGCGGCCTGCTCCTGCTCCGGATCCGGGCCCGCCGGCACCGGCTGGCCGCGGCGAAACGGCAGCTATGCGGCGTCTGAGCAACGCGCTGCTCCTCGCCGTGCTGGCGGCGATGACCACCCTCGTGGGCGTCGACCACCACCAGGCCGCGTCGGCCGATGTCGTCACGCCGGCGGCGGCCCGCAACATCCCGACCCTGGCCTACTACTACCAGTGGTTCAACGAGACCTCGTGGAACCGGGCCAAGACCGACTACCCGCTCGTCGGCCGCTACTCCAGCGACGACACGGCGGTGATCGAACGGCAGGTGAACGAGGCCAGGCAGGCCGGCATCGACGGGTTCATCGTGTCCTGGAAGGACACCCCGGTGAACAACCGCCGACTGGAGCGGCTGATGGGGGTGGCCAAGGAGCACCGCTTCAAGCTGGCCGTGATCTACCAGGGTCTGGACTTCCACCGCCGCCCTCTGCCGGCCTCCCGGGTGGCGGCCGACATGACCCTCTTCGAGGAGCGCTACGCCTCCGACCCGGTGTTCCGCCTCTTCGACAAGCCGCTGCTGATCTGGTCGGGTACCTGGGAGTTCTCGGCTGACGACCTCGAGGCCACCACCCGGCCGCTGCGCTCCTCCCTGCTGGTGCTGGCGACCGAGAAGAGTCCGGAGGACTACGCCCGCGTGTCTGGGAGCTTCGACGGCGATGCGTACTACTGGTCCTCGGTCGACCCCCAGACCAACAGCGGCTACCCGGCCAAGCTGACCGCGATGGGACAGGCCGTACACGCCTCCGGGGGGCTGTGGCTGGCGCCGTTCGCGCCCGGCTTCGACGCCCGGCTCGTCGGTGGCACCCGGGAGGTACCCCGTCGCGACGGGGCGACCCTGCGGGCCGAGTACAGCGCCGCGATCTCGTC
>JAOPXW010000333.1 GCA_025964935.1 Friedmanniella sp.
GTCAGGCCTCGGCCTTGACGACGAGGACCGGCACCTCGGACTGCAGGATGAGGGTCTGGGTCACGCTGCCGAGCAGGAACTTGCCCACCGGGGAGCGACGGCGGGCCCCGATGACCAGGAGCTCCGCCCTTGCGGCGACCGCGACCTCCAGGATCTTCTCCGCCACGTCGTTGTCGGCCACGTCGAGGTGCAGCCGCCAGACCACATCGGCGCCACCGGCGGCGGCCAGCGAGGCCCGGATGACCCGCTCCAGCCCGCTGCGATAGGCGTCCGCGACGTCGAGGTCGAGGGTCTCGACGATATGGATGACGGCCAGGCTGCTCGTACGGAGGACGGCCTCTCGCGCGGCTTCGCGGAGCGCGATGTCCCGGGCGGCGGACGAAGCCTGGTGGGCGACAGCAATAGTCATGGGTAGGGCCTCCTGGGTTGGACCTGCGTGCATCTGCAGGGTCGCAGCGGCAGGGCGGTCCGCGCAATGCGACCCCGGCGCGCCAGGCACCCGTCCGGCCTGTCGTGGACACGCCGAGGTGCGTGCGACATCGTGGGTGGGGCTCACCGCAGGGTCCGATCCGGCGGCTGGGCCACGACCGAGAAGAGGACAGATCCGTGGACACCACCGAGAGCCGGACCAGACATCGCGAGGTGGTCGCCGCCGTCGTCGCCCCCGTCGACCCCCAGCTGGTCATCGGCGGGGTCCGACGACCGGCGTCGGACGGCGCGACGTTCGACGTCCTCGACCCCGCCACCGGCGGCGTCCTGGCCGCGGTGGCCAGCGGCACGGTCGACGACGCCCGCGCGTGCGTCGATGCCGCGGCGGCGGCCGGCCCGGGGTGGGCCAGGACCGCGCCCCGGAAACGTTCCGAGGTCCTGCAGCGCACCTACCAGCTGATGGTCGCCCGGGCTGAGGAGCTGGCGCTGCTGATCACGGCCGAGAACGGCAAGGCGCTGGCCGACGCGCGGGGCGAGGTGCTCTACTCGGCCGAGTTCTTCCGGTGGTACGCCGAGGAGGCCGTCCGGATCCGCGGCGACGTGCAGACCGCACCCGGTGGCGCCAACAACATCCTCGTGCTGCACCAGCCCGTCGGCGTGGCCCTGCTGGTCACGCCCTGGAACTTCCCCGCCGCGATGGCCGCCCGCAAGATCGCCCCGGCGTTGGCGGCCGGCTGCACGACCATCCTCAAGCCGGCCGCGGAGACGCCCTTGACGGCGCTCGCCCTGGTCGCTCTGATGGAAGAGGCCGGACTGCCGGCCGGGGTGGTGAACGTCCTGCCCTCGGCCCAGCCCGGTCCGGTCGTCTCCGCCGTCCTGGCCGATCCACGGGTCCGCAAGCTCTCCTTCACCGGCTCGACCACGGTCGGCCGCACGCTGCTCCACCAGGCCAACGAGCACATCGTGAACTGCTCGCTGGAGCTGGGCGGAAACGCGCCGTTCGTCGTCTTCGCCGACGCCGACCTCGAGGCCGCCATCGAGGGTGCCATGATCGCCAAGATGCGCAACGGCGGCGAGGCGTGCACAGCTGCCAACCGCTTCTTCGTGGAGGAGGGGATCGCCGCCTCCTTCAGCGCCCGCCTCGTCCAGGCCATGGGTTCCCTCACGATGGGGCCGGGTTCGGACCCCTCGGTGGACGTGGGCCCGTTGGTCAACCAGGCCGCCCGGAGCAAGGTCGAGAGCCTGGTGACCGGAGCCGTGACCGGGGGCGCCACCCTCGAGCTCGGGGGCGAGACCCCGGCCGGCGAGGGTTTCTACTACCCACCCACCGTCCTGACCGGGGTCGCGGCGGACGCGGAGATCCTGCACACCGAGATCTTCGGTCCGGTGGCACCCGTGGTGACGTTCACGACCGAGGACGAGGCGGTCGATCTCGCCAACGACACCGAGTACGGCCTGGTGGCGTACGTCTACACCGGTGACCTGGCCCGCGGTCTCCGGGTCAGCGAGCGGATCGAGGCCGGGATGGTCGGCCTGAACCGCGGGCTGGTGTCCGACCCCGCCGCACCCTTCGGAGGGGTCAAGGAGAGCGGACTGGGCCGGGAGGGCGGGGTCGAGGGTCTCCTCGCCTTCACCGAGAGCAAGTACATCGCCCTCACCTGGTGACATCGGTGCCCCTGCCTGGCACCGTGGCCTCACCAGGTGCCACCTCCGGGTCGCCGCGACCCCGACCGGCACGAGCCGAGGAGCCGAGATGACCCCGCTTTCACCCCTGCCGGAGGCCGCACCCGGTGGCACCACCCAGGACCCGCCGCTGATGCCGGCAGCGTTCTTCGGGCACGGCAACCCGATGAACGCCCTGTCCGACAACCGCTACACCGCCGCCTGGCGGGCGTTCGGGAAGGCGGCTCCCCGGCCCCGCGCCATCCTCGTGGTCAGCGCGCACTGGTACATCAACGCGACCGCGGTGACGGCCATGCCCCGACCGCGCACCATCCACGACTTCTACGGCTTCCCGCAGGAGCTGTTCGACGTCCAGTACCCCGCACCCGGCCTGCCCGAGCTCGCCGAGGAGGTCAGCGACGTCGTCCAGCCCACCTGGGTCGGGGCCGACGTCGACAGCTGGGGCATCGACCACGGCACCTGGTCGGTGCTGGTGCACGCCTTCCCGGATGCCTCGATCCCCGTCGTGCAGCTCAGCATCAACGCCGACAAGCCCCTCGACTACCACCTCGAGCTCGGCGCCAAGCTGCACGCCCTGCGGTCCCGGGGGGTGCTCGTCATCACGAGCGGGAACGTCGTCCACAACCTGCGCGGGATGAACTGGAAGCTGGCCGACGACGGCTACGACTGGGCCCAGCGCTTCGACGAGGCGGCCAAGGAGCGCATGCTGGCCGACCCGACGAGGTTCGCCGCGCTCGACGCCCACGCCGACTACGCGCATGCGGTCCCGACCCCCGACCACTTCATCCCGGCCCTCTACCTCGCGGGCATGGCCGACGCCGCCGGCCAGACCGGCGAGACCCGCGTCCTGGTCGACGGGTACGCGTACGGTTCGCTGTCCATGACCGCCTACACCCTGGGGCTCGCCTGTCCGCCGAGCCCGGAGGTCGAGGGCTCTCCCCAGTCAGCGGCCGACAGCCCGCCCGACGGCTCCAACATCTAGGGCCCTGGGCCGTCAGCCCCAGTGCCCTCCCGTCTGGTCTGCCAGCCCCGCCTGGCGGCCGCGCTCCGCTTGACCCTGGCGCGCTCCCGCTCCTGGACGAGCCGGTCAGCCGCGCGCTGCGCGCGCCGATGGACCGCCTCCTGCGCGCGGCGCTCCCGTTCGACCACCCCGGGGGAACGCACCGGCCAGACGTACTCCAGGCCTGTCGGGGTGTCGGGGGGGAACAGCGGCCCGTAATGACCCGGGTCCTTGCGGAGCAGGGCGGAGCGGTGGCTCATGGTCACGGCCGGGTCTGCGAGCCAAGGCGGGAGGGACCCGCTGGCGGCGAGCCCGGAATAGTCCCGGATCACCGCGATGCCCACGGCCTCCAGGTCCGCGGTGATGGTGGCCGCGCAGGTGTCATTAAAACCGTGCTCGGTCCAGATGCCGCAGGCGACCAGGCCGTAGCGGCCGAGCGCCTCCTCGTAGCCCTTCCACATCAGCACGGCCGGGTGCGAGGACCAGGCATACCCCGGGACGGTCAGCGCACGCACGATCTGGATGACCTCGACACGCTGCTTGCCCAGCCGCCTCAGATCGAGAGCCCGCAGCGACCGCTCGAACTCCGGGTAAGGCATGAAGGTCTGCACAGTGCTGCCCGCCCCCTCTGCTCGGCCCCGTGATCCGTAGGGGTGGTGACCGTGGCTCGATCAGCGCGTGGGTGTCAGGGTGCAGGAGATCGTCTGGAGCCGGATCTGACCGTCGGCGAAGATGAACGTGTCGACACCGTCCGTGACCCTGTTCACGGTCGAATCCGCAGTCCACTGAAGGAAGAGGGCGTCGTCAGCGAACGCCACGTGCGTCGCCTTCAGCGTGACGTCGGGAAGGGCCTCGACCAGGCCGGCGACCAGGTCGCGCACGGCCGCCCGGCCGCGGTACTCCCCCGTGGCGGTCAGGACCACCGCGTCCTCCGCGTAGTCCGCGACCACGGCATCCACATCACCGGTCGTCAACGCTGCCACATGGCGACGAAACACTTCTTCGGGTGCGACCCCCATGACGTCTCCCTCCGTGAATGAGCGGCGACATGCCGCCTGAGGGTCAGTCTGTCCCGACCTTCTCGCCCCGTCCAGGTTCCGTTCGTTTCGGTGCGGGTGCCACCGGCGTTCCGCCGCCCGATGACTGCAGGAGCACCTGGGCCGGGGTCAGCGTCACCCGGGGGCGAGGACACAGAACTCGTTGCCCTCCGGATCGGTCAGGCACCGCCAGGACACCTCGCCCTGGCCGACGTCGGCGTGGGTCGCGCCCAGGGTCCGCAGCCGGGCCACCTCGACCGCCTGGTCGTCGCCCGCGTACGGCTTCAGGTCCAGGTGGAGGCGGCTGACCACCCGGCGCGAGTCCGGTGCCCGTAACAGCTCCAGGTACGGCCCGACCCCCGACGCCGAGCGCAGCCGCACCAGGTCCGCGCTCTCCTCGTGCACGGTCCAGTCCGTCGCTTCGCTCCAGAACCGACCGAGGCCCACCGGGTCCGCGCAGCCGAGGACCACGGCGGCGATCGGGCCGGTGTCGCGATAGAGCGGCCGCGGCTCCAGGACGCAGAACACGTTGCCCTCCGGGTCGGCCAGCACGGTCCACGGGACCTGGCCCTGGCCCACGTCCGCCGGGGTCGCGCCGAGCTCCCGCAGCCGAGCGACCAGCTCGCCCTGATGGGTCGCCGAGGTGGTGGCGAGATCGAGATGGACGCGGTAGTGCACGGTGTCGGGATCCGGCACCGTGACGACATCCACGCAGACCGCGGCGGGGTCGGGCCAGGCGAAGCCCAGCGGCTCGACGTTGGTCACCCCGGGCCCCTCGCTGGACAGGCCCCAGCCCAGCGCCGCCGCCCAGAACCTCCCGAGCGCCGCGTCGTCGCGGGCCTTGATGTTCACCTGGACCAGCCGCAGCGCCATGTCCGGTGACACTAGCCCCCGGCGAGCCGCGCGTCAGCCGCCGGACGCAGCGCCGGGCAGCGGACCACCGCGATGGCGATCCAGCCCGCCGCGACGAACGAGATCACGTGGGCCACCACCGACAGGGACGCGGCCGTGCTCTCACCGACCAGGTCGATCACCAGGAACGCGACCAGAAGCGCTGCGGCGGCGCGCGGAACGGCGCGTGACCGCCAGAGGGAGACCCCGGTCAGCGGGATCCCGAGCCCGACCCCGACAAGGAACGCCATGTTCATCACCGACGCGGGGAGCGAGGTCAGGGTACGGGTCGCGTGGTCGGCCTGGGCGGGGCTCAGGCTGGAGTCGTGGACCAGGAAGGACGTCATCACCTCGGTGCCGAGGTTGACGCCCAGCATCGTGAACCCGACGACCAGCAGCGCACCACCCGTCCAGGCCAGCCGGGGTGAACGGCGCCGGCCGAGCAGCACGTAGACGGCGATGCCGCCGATCCAGAAGGGGATGCCCAGGATGAAGAGGGTGGTCGCCAGGTCGGGACGCACCGCACCGGCGGCGACCGCGGAGTATCCCTTGGTCAGGTTGGGCTCGGACCAGATCAGCCACGCGGCGGCCTGGAGCCCCGTGCCCAGCAGCAGCGTGGCGGCCGCGGCGATGCGCAGGGGCGGGCTGAGCCGGGCGGCGGGGTGCACCTGCTCAGCGCTCTCGATCGAGGCAGGGACTGTGGTGGTCATGGTCGGCTCCTCCTGTGGCTGGCCGGCTCACGGAGAACGGGTGGCCCCCCGCCGCCGGGCGCCGGCACCTGCGCCGGCCCGCCAGGCTCCCGACGCTACGGGTCGCGGCCGGCGTCCGGCGTCTGGCGAAGGTCCCCCCGACGGTCTCCCCCCGGAGGGACGAGACCCCTGTCCTTCGACCTATCCCCAGCCGGCACCAGCCGTCCTACGCTGTTTGGATGAGGATGCAGGCGGCAGGCCGCCGCTGGCTCGCCGTTGACCTGGGGCTCGGCGTCCTCCTCGGGGCGGCCGGCTTCACCGACGGCCTGTCTACCTCCGGCTTCCCCCACCCCTCAGCCGGGGTGTCCTGGCTGATGGCCCTGGCCGGAGCAGCCCAGAGCCTGCGCCGAGCTCGGCCGCTGCCGGCGCTGACCCTCTCGATGGCCGCCATGTCCACGGTGGCGGTGGTCTACGGACACTTCGAGTCCGGGAGCAGCCTCTTGATCACCCTGTCCGCCACCTACTCCGCCGTCGTCTACGGGCGCAACCTCCCCTTCGTCGTCGCCGCCGTCGTCGGCTTCGCCGCGGCCCTGAATCTGGCTCAGCCGGTGGAGGAGGCCGTCGCCGATCTGGTCTTCACCCTGGTCTTCTCCGGTCTGGCGGTCGCCGCCGGCCTCGCGGTCCGTACGCTGCGGGGCCGGGCTGCCCTGTCGGCCGTACGGACGGCGGTGCTCGAGGATGAGGTCGACACGGCCGCCCGCGAGGCGGCCGAGCGCGAACGTACGCTGCTCGCCCGGGAGCTGCACGACATCCTGGCGCACGGGCTGGGGGTGATCATGCTCCAGGCCGGGGCGGCCGAGCACGCCCTCGAGAGCGACCCGGAGCGGGCACGTGCCGCGATCGGGTCGGTCCGCGACACCGCCCGGGAGGCGATCGGGGAGCTGCAGGCGCTGGTGCGGACGGTCCGGGCCGAGGCGGCGGACCACCGAGAGCCCCAGCCGACCCTCGCCGACCTGCCGCGCCTGGCCGACCAGGTCAGCACCAATGGCTTCGCGGTCTCGTTCAGCGTCGACGGTGAGCCGCGGGCGGTGCCCGTCGCCATCCAGGCGTCGGTCTACCGGGTGGCTCAGGAGGGTCTGACCAACGCGATCAAGCACTCGGGCGCGGCGACGTGCCAGGTGCAGCTCGGCTATCGCCCCCACGACGTCGAGATCGCGGTCCTCGACGACGGCGTGGACAGTCACCGGGGCCAGGGCTCCCGAGCGGGGCTGATCGGGGTCTGCGAACGGGTCAGCGTCTTCGGCGGGGCCGTACGGTTCGGGCCGCGCTCGGGAGGCGGGTGGGCCTTGGTGGCCGCCTTCCCGACGAGCCGATGACCACCGTCAACGGCCCCGCGCGGCCGACCGAGGCGCCCGCCGCGGGTCCGGTCATCACCATCCTGCTGGTGGACGACCAGGCGGTCGTCAGGACCGGGCTGCGGACCATCCTGGAGACCCACCGCGACCTGCGCGTCGTCGGCGAGGCCGCCGACGGCCACCAGGCTCTGCAGCTGACCTCACGCCTGGACCCCGACATCGTCCTGATGGACATCCGGATGCCCGGGATGGACGGCATCCTCGCCACCCGCTCCCTGGTGGAAGCGGGCGCGCGCTCCCGGATCTGCGTCCTGACCACCTACGGTCTGGACGAGAACGTCTACGACGCCCTGCACGCCGGCGCCGCCGGGTTCCTGGTCAAGACCGACCCGCCCGACCAGATCGTGACGGCCGTCCGGGCGCTGGCCGCCGGGGACACCATGCTGGGGCCCGAGACGACCCGGGTGGTGGTGCGCCGGTTCCTGAGCGGCAGCCGTCCCGGCCTGGAGGCGGTCGACGAGCTCGCCGCCACTCTGACGAGCCGGGAGGCCCAGGTCCTCACCCTGGTGGCCGACGGACTGAGCAACGCCGAGATCGCCCGGCAGCTCTTCATCGGCGAGGGGACCGTCAAGACCCACGTCGCCCGCATCCTCACCAAGCTGGCCGTCCGCGACCGGGTGCAGGCCGCGGTGTACGCCCATCGCCACCACCTGACCGAACCGCCCCGATGACGCAGCGGCGAGCCGGCCGAAGGAACCGGCCTCGACACCGCCGGTCGCGGTCAGGACCGGACGGCCTTGACCTGGGTGAGCACCGCCTCGACGAGCTCGGCGTCCTCGCCCCGCCCCGGCTCCAGCAGGTTCAGGACGTCGTGCACGGCGGTGGCCAGGTCGTCCTGACCCGCCGCCGCCCGGGCGGGTCCGGCGCCGGGGTCGCGAACGGGGGCCCCGTGCCCGCGCAGGTGCAGCACCCAGGCCGCGACCGTGGTGGCGGAGCCGAGCGGCATCCGACCGGCGGCCCGCTCGGCCGCCAGCGTCGGGATGGTGCGGACCGGCAGCTTCTGCGTGCCATCGGCGGCGATCTGGGCGAGCTGGTGGCGTACGCGGGGGTTGGCGAACCGGCTCAGCAGCGCCTGCCGGTACGCGGCCAGGTCGGCGGCGGGCAGGGTGAGGTGGCGGCAGGCCTCGTCCCAGAAGTCCTCCACCCACTCCCGGCAGGCCGGATCGGCGACGGCCTCGTCGATGGTGGCGTGGCCGCGGACGCTGCCCGCGTAGGCGAGCAGCGAGTGCGCCCCGTTGAGCAGCCACAGCTTGCGCTGCTCGAACGGCGTGACGTCGCGCACCAGGGTGGCCCCGGCGTGCTCCCAGCCGGGTCGACCGGCCGGGAACGCTCCGGCGACCACCCACTCGTGGAACGGCTCGGTGGGCACCGGCGAGGCGTCGCTCCAGCCGAGCCGCTCCTGCACCAGCCGGCGGTCGTCGTCGGTGGTGGCCGGGGTGATCCGGTCCACCATCGAGGTGGCGAAGTCCACGTTGGCGTCCACCCAGTCGACCAACGAGCCCTCGGCCCGTGCCTCTTCGACCAGGGCGGCCAGCTCCTTCACGATGCGCCGGGTCACGGCCCCGTTGTCGGGCAGGTTGTCGCAGGACAGGATCGTCAGCGGCCCCGCGCCCGCGGCCCGGCGGGCCAGCAGCCCGGCGACCAGCCGGCCCGGGAGC
>JAOPXW010000308.1 GCA_025964935.1 Friedmanniella sp.
GCATTCATGGCGGACCCCGACGTGATGGACACCTGGGCCACGTCCTCGCTGAGCCCCCAGATCGTGTGCGGGTGGGAGCGCGACCCGGAGCTGTTCGAGCTGACCTTCCCGATGGACCTCAACACCCACGCCCACGAGATCATCCGGACCTGGCTGTTCTCCCGGGTGGTGCGGGCACACTTCGAGAACCACTCGCTGCCATGGGGCCGGGCGATGATCTCCGGCTTCGTCGTGGACGCCGACCGAAAGAAGATGAGCAAGTCGCGCGGCAACGTGGTCGTCCCCACCGACATCCTGGACCAGTACGGTCCCGATGCCGTCCGCTGGCGGGCCGCCAAGGCCCGGGCCGGGATGGACTCCCCCTTCGACGAGCGCGAGATGAAGGTCGGCCGCCGGCTGGCCCTCAAGGTGGTGAACGCCAGCAAGTTCGTCCTCGGGTACGGGGTGGGCGGGGACCTGTCACTGGTCACCGCGCCGGTCGACCAGGCGCTCCTGGCCCAGCTCGCGCAGGTCGTCACCGCCGCGACCGCGGCCTTCGAGGCGTACGACTACACGGGGGCGCTGGACGTCACCGAGCAGTTCTTCTGGTCGTTCTGTGACGACTACCTCGAGCTGGTCAAGGAGCGGGCCTACGGGTCCCAGGGCGAGGCGGCCGCCACCTCCGCGCGTGCGGCCCTGGCCCTGGCCCTGGACGTCGTCCTCCGACTGCTGGCTCCGATCATGCCCTTCTGCACCGAGGAGGTGTGGTCGTGGTGGCAGGACGGCTCCATCCACCGGGCCTCCTGGCCGAACGCGGCTGAGGTCGGCACTCACGGGGACCCGGGGCTGCTGACCGACGTCTCCGCGGTGCTGGTCCAGCTCCGGGGAGCGAAGTCTCAGGCCAAGGTCTCGATGAAGACCGAGATCGAGGGAGTCGACATCAGCGGCACCGCCGCCGCCCTGGCGCACCTGCAGGCCGCCGAGGAGGACCTGCGCGCGGTGGGCCGGATCACCGGGACGATCACCTGGACCGAGACGGACGGACCGGTGCAGGCGGTCGTCGCTCTCGCGGCGGCCCCCGTCTGACCCGGTGCCCACCCGGCGTGCGCTGCTGGGCGCTCTCGGCCTGGGTGCCGGGGCTGCGCTCGGTGGGTGCGCCGTACGCTCGGGCACGGCCACCTCGGCCACGACGTCCCCGACTCCAGGAGAGAACCCCGTGCAGCTTCGCTACGGCCCCCACCCCAGCCAGTACGCCGAGCTCACCGTGCCGGCCGGCACTGGCTCGGTGCCGGTGGTCGTGGTCATCCACGGCGGGTTCTGGCGGACGGCGTACGGGGCCGAGCTGGGCCAGCCCCTCGCCGCCGAGCTCGTCCGCCTGGGTTACGCCACCCTGAACCTCGAGTACCGCCGCGTCGGGTCCAGCGACACGGCTGGGGGCGGTGGGTGGCCGAACACCTGTCTCGACGTGGCGACCGCGGTGGACCGGCTGGCCGACGACGGCCAGCGGCTCGCCGAGGGCCGCCTGGACCTGGACCGGGTCGTCGCCCTGGGTCACTCCGCGGGCGGACACCTGGCCGGGTGGCTGGCCGGACGTCCGACTCTGCCCGCCTCCGCCCCCGGAGCCGACCCGGTCGTCCGCCTGCGGGGCTTCGTCTCCCAGGCCGGCGTGCTGGACCTGGTGGGTGCCGCCCGGGAGGGTGTCGGTGGACAGGCCGTCCCCGATCTGATGGGGGGAAGCCCCGAACAGCTCCCCGAGGCGTACGGCTGGGCCTCCCCGCTGGCCCGACTGCCGCTGGGGGTTCCGTCGGTCTGCGTGCACGGCACCGAGGACGACGTGGTGCCGCTCAGCCAGTCCGAGAGGTTCGTGGCCGCCGCGCAGACCGCCGGGGATCACAGCACGCTGCACACGGTCGCCGGCGACCACTCCCAGCCGGTCATGCTGGGGACCGACGCCTGGGCGAGGTGCCTGGACGGGCTCGCGTTACTCATTTCCCGCTGAGAAATACCTAAGAAAGCATCACGCACGCCTCCACCGACGCCCGCTTCACAGACTATTCACAAGGTATGCGTGAACGAGTCACGCACCATCTCGGGAGGACGTCAATGAAGACCAAGCTTCTGGCCGGCACCGCAGCATCGGGTGCCATCCTGCTCACCACCCTCGCTCTCGGCGGTACGGCCTCGGCCACCAGCTCCGGCGACGACCACGGACACGAGCACGGGAACGTCGTGTCCGCCCGTCTCAACACCCTCAACAACTCCGGCGCCACCGGCGACGCGAGGGTCAAGGTCGAGGGGAAGCGGCTGGAGGTCAGGTACACCGCGAACCACCTGGCCCCGAACCTCCCCCACGCGGCCCACATCCACTACGGCGCCCAGGCCGCACACGAGTGCCCGACCGTGGCCGACGACGCCAACCACGACTTCCGGCTCAATGTCGCCGAGGGTGTCCCGAAGTACGGCCCGATCGCCGTGTCGCTGACCACCAGCGGCGACACCAGCCCGGCCAGCGGTCTGGCGGTGGACCGGTTCTCGACGGCCCCCAACGGCACCATCCACTACAAGCGCGACATCAGCGCCGCCAAGGACGTGGCTCGGGCCATCCGCCGCGGGGAAGGTGTTCTGGTCGTCCACGGCGTGGACTACAACAACAACGGCGCGTACGACTTTGCTTCGGCTGGAGCCAGCGAGCTGAACGCGGCATTGCCGGCGGAGGCCACCGACCCGGCGGTGTGTGGCGTTCTGAAGTAGGGCATGCAAAAGCACTCAAGGGTGACCACACGAATGTGGTCACCCTTGAGTGTTGTATGTCCGGCGACGTCCTAGTCTCCCACACGGTCCCCCGTGCAGTACCATCGGCGCTGAAAGGCTTAACTTCCGGGTTCGGAATGGAACCGGGTGTTTCCCTTACGCTATGATCACCGAAACTCTATGGAGATATCCACCCACCACCAAAACTCGTGGCGGGGTGTGAACTCTGAGTTTTCTCCACCGACCCCACACCCATCCGACTCATCAGAGCCCTCAGGTGGGGGGGGTGGGAAAGTGTTGGAGTTCCCGACCGTATCTCGGGAACTGCACAGTGGACGCGTAGCATCTTTGTAGGTGACAAGCCCTCGGCCTATTAGTATCGGTCAGCTCCACACATTACTGTGCTTCCACATCCGACCTATCACCCAGTGATCTGCTGGGGGCCTTACCAGGTTACCCTGTGGGAGCCATCATCTTGGAGCGT
>JAOPXW010000323.1 GCA_025964935.1 Friedmanniella sp.
CTGCTGCACCGGACCACCGACAAGCATCATCCGGAACCGCGATGTCAAGCATCAAGCGGGGTCATGCATGCCACATGTAGGGCGGGCGGGGCTCGAACCCGCGACCCAGGGATTATGAGTCCCCTGCTCTAACCGGCTGAGCTACCGCCCCTCGACGGTCGGCGTACGGCTGAGGGTGCAGATCCACCCGACCCGTCGCGACCAGGCCCGATGATAGCCACCCGGAGCGCCCCGTCGTTCCCCACCGCTCAGCGGGCGGAGGTGACCGTCTCGCCGGGTGCCGGGGCTGCGGTCGACCGGCCCAGCCTGCGGCGCTGGGCCGCGATGATGCCGGTGACGATCAGCGCCGTGCCCGAGACCGCGGTCACCGAGGCCAGGGCGTTGTCGCTGCCGGTCCACAGCAGCTCCAGGTCCGCGCCGTGCGGCAGCCGGTTGAACGGCGAGGCCACCACCCAGCCCACGAAGAACCAGCCCTGGGCGGAGAACCAGCCGGGGAGCCGGGCCTCCGGCGTACGGCGCTGCGCCAGGCTCATCGCCAGCGGCACGATCCACACGAAGTGGTGCAGCCACGACACCGGTGAGGCCAGCAGGCTGGCCAGCCCGCACAGGTTGACGGCCATGGCGAGGTCGCCGAGTCGGTGCCACAGCACGCCCACCCAGACCCCGAGCAGGGCCACGACCCCCGACAGGGCCAGCCCCAGCAGGGCCGCCCCGTGGCCGAGCCCGAGGACGCGGACGACGTCGGCCATCACGGACTGGTTCGTGTAGTAGATGAGGCTGTGGCCGAGTCCGGTGTCGCCGTGGGCCAGCCGGGTCCAGAACGACAGCGACGGTCCCGGCACGATGACCGCGCTGAGTACGGTCACCGCCAGCCCCACCGCGACGGCGGTCACGGCGGCGCGCCACCGGCGTACGGCGAGCAGGTAGACCACGAAGATGGCCGGGGTGAGCTTGATCGCGGCAGCCAGCGCGGTCAGGGTGCCCTGCGGGAGCACCCGACGGGAGAAGACCCGCGGACCCGGCACCAGGTCCAGCACGACCAGCGCCACCAGGAAGATGCCCAGCTGACCGAAGGCGGAGGTCTGGATGACCGGTGCGGTCAGGTAGATCGCCCCGGTGCCGACCAGGCACAGCCGCCAGCCGTTCAGCCCGAAGCGGTGCAGCACGGCCAGCACCGCCAGCGCCCCGGCCACCGTCCAGGCGAGCTGGACGACGACCCGCGGCAGCAGGGCCAGCGGGGCGGCCAGCACCGCCGCGAACGGCGGGTAGAGGAACTGCAGCTGCCCGGGAAGGTTGTAGAAGTCCCCGCCCTGCAGCAGCACGGCCCCGGCCTTGCGGTAGACCTCCAGGTCGACCATGTTGGGCCGCCAGGGGAGGGCGCTGCCGCCGAAGGTGTTGGTCGCGGCGTCCAGGGACGCCAGGATCGGCAGCACGCAGATGGCGATGCCCCGGAGGACGCGCCTCACCGGGCCGGCTCGAGCGAGAGCCAGTCGTGGATGGTCCGCCCCACCCCGGAGTGCGCGTTGCTCGGCACGACCGGGAAGTCCAGGGCCCGGAGGGCGGCGTGGGCGTTGGCCACCACGCGCGGCATGCCCACCCACGACAGCATGTCGACGTCGTTGGGCATGTCCCCGAAGGCGGCGACGTCGGCGGCCTCCACCCCCAGCCGCGCGCAGCAGCGGGCCAGCATGCTGGCCTTGCTGACCCCCGGCGCGCTCAGCTCGACCAGCCCGACGTCGCGGGTGGCGGAGTGGGTGGCGGTCAGGGTGGTGCCGAGCAGATCCCGGACGCGGTCCAGCAGGTCGTCCGGCGCGATCTCGGCACTCTGCACCAGCACCTTGACGGGCTCGCAGCGCTGCACGATCTCGTGCACGGGGCCGGAGAAGATGGCCGGGTCGGTGCCGTCGTCGACCGCCCAGGTGCGGTACCCGGGCTCGTAGCCGAAACGGGTGCCGGACTCGAACGCGAACGTCACCCCCGGTACGGCGGACCGCACGCGGTGCACGGCCTCGAGGGCCAGCTCCGGGTCGACGCAGATGCGGTCCAGCACCGTACGGGTCTCGAGGTCGTAGAGAACGGCCCCGTTGCTGGCGATCACGGTCGGGTGAGCCCCGGGCAGGTCGCGCACCACGTCCAGCCAGCGGACCGGGCGGCCGGTCGCGAACAGCAGCGGGATCCCGGCCTGCTGGGCGGCGAGCACCGCGGCCTCGTTGGCGGCGCTGACCGTGCCGTCGGGGGAGAGGAAGGTGCCGTCGAGGTCCGTGGCGATCAGCCGCGGGACCATCGGAGCCCTCACAGCTTCGAGCCCGGGGTCGGGCTGCCGGCGGCGGTGCCCGAGTCCGAGGGCGTCGGGGCGCCGCTCCCGGACTGGGTGCCCGAGGGCGACGGGGAGCCGGACCCCGACGGCGACGGCGAGCCGGACGCGGACGGCGACCCCGACTGCGGCGACGGCGAGCCGGACTGTGGCGACGGGGACCCCGACTGCGGGGACGGCGAGCTGGACGCGGGTGGCGGGCTGCCCGAAGAACCGGTGGGCGGCGGCGGGGCCTGCGGCGGCTGGTTGCGGAAGATCAGGATGGCGATCAGGACGGCCAGCGCGGCCAGCAGCAGCATCAGCAGCCACGAGACCAGGATGGTGCGCCAGCCCGCGCGGTCGTAGCGGCCGGGCCACGGCAGCGGCCACAGCCGGGCCAGGCCCGGCTTCACCCTGTCGACCCAGTAGTGCTCGTAGTCGGGGCCGGCCGGGGTGCCCTGCGGCGGGAGCGTGGCGAGCTGGATCTGGTCGAGCATGTCGGCCGCCTCGGCCGCGGCGGCCGGGGTGCCGTCGTAGCTGAGGGCCGCCCAGGGGGCGACCGGGCGGTCGTCCGGGGTCACCGGGCCGGCGCCCTCGCCGCGGAACCGACGGCCGAGGCGCCCGGTGTCCTGACCCGGGCCGCCGCGGCCGAGCACCCGGTCGATGTGCAGCGCGTTCACGAGCCCGGCCAGCCGGTCCCGGGCCGCCGCGTCCGCGGCCGCCCCCTCCGACAGCAGCAGGACGAGGGTGGGGACGTTGTCGGCGCTGTGGGCGGTGTACGCCACCCCCGCGGGTGTCGCGACCAGCCGGGCGTCGAGCCAGAACTCGTCGATCCGGGGCGGGTCGTCGGAGTGCAGCGGAGTGACCGGCGCCCAGGTCGTCTCGCGGGGGTCGGTCGGGGTGCCGAAGACCTCGTCGACCTCGGAGGGGCCGACCGGCTGGTCCGGGCCGCCGGGGGGTGGCTCAGGCGTCGACATCGCTCCCTATCTGGTCACCGCCGAGGTCACGCCTGCGGCGGACGGTCTGCCCCGAGCACCGAGGTGCGGGCGTGGGTGAGTCTATTCGCGATCTCGGGTCGGTCCGGCTGGTCGCCGCGGGTCGGCTTGGGCGGCTCCCTACGATGGGCAGCGAGGTCTGCGACAATTGGGCCGTCCGCGGCGGGGTTCGGACGGCTGAGTGTGCAGGTTCCCGGGACCCCTCGGGAGTGGTCCCCCGACCCGCCGAGCCGCGGTGTGGTCGAGTGGTCAGGGCGAGCAGGAGCGGCCCGGCTGACGACGACAACACAGGAGTGAATGCGTGACTAGCCCGACCCACGGCCCGACCGGACAGTCCACGGGCGAGCCGCCGGCCACCTCCCGGGTGCACCCGGACGACTCCCGGGGCCACGCCTTCCCCGCCGGTCAGCAGCCGATCGGGCACGAGCAGGCCGCCAAGATGCTCAAGGACGCCATCGCCCAGGTGCAGCGGGTCATCGTCGGCCAGGACCACATGGTCGAGCAGCTGATGGTCGGGCTGCTGGCCAAGGGCCACATCCTGCTGGAGGGCGTCCCCGGGGTGGCCAAGACCCTGGCCGTCCGCAGCTTCGCCACCGTCGTGGGCGGGGATTTCGCCCGGATCCAGTTCACCCCCGACCTGGTCCCCTCCGACATCGTCGGCACCCGGATCTACAAGGCGAGCCAGGAAGGGTTCGACGTCGAGCTGGGCCCGGTCTTCGTCAACTTCGTGCTGGCCGACGAGATCAACCGGGCCCCGGCCAAGGTGCAGTCGGCCATGCTCGAGCTGATGGCGGAGAAGCAGGTCTCGATCGCCGGCAAGACCTACCCGGCCCCGATCCCCTTCATCGTCATCGCGACCCAGAACCCGGTGGAGTCCGAGGGCGTCTACCCGCTCCCCGAGGCGCAGCGCGACCGCTTCCTGCTCAAGGTCGACGTGCCCTACCCGCGGGGCAACGAGGAGTTCGAGATCCTCCGGCGGATGAGTGTCGACCCGCCCAGTGCCCGGCCCGTGCTCAACCCGCGGCTGGTTCTGCATTTGCAGAAGCAGGCCGAGGACGTCTTCGTGCACAACCTGGTCGCGGAGTACATCGTGCGCCTCGTCCTGGCCACCCGGACGCCGGCGGAGTTCAACCTGCCCGACCTCACCTCGGTGATCCAGATCGGCTGCAGCCCCCGCGCCACCCTCGGCCTGGTGGCCGCCTCGCGTGCGCTGGCTCTCATCCACGGCCGCGACTACGTCCTGCCGACCGACGTCCAGGCCGTGGCCAAGGACGTGATGGCCCACCGCATCACGTTGGGCTTCGACGCCATCGCCGACAACATCACCCCGGCCCAGGTCGTGGAGCGCATCGTGGCCATGGTGCCCCCGCCCACCCCGGTGTGGCAGAACGGCCAGCAGCCCGCTCCGACCGCGGCCCGACCGGCTCAGCAGGCCGGCACCCAGCCCGGGACGCAGCCCGCCGGCCCCCCGTCGGGATCCCCGTTCCCCGCCCCGCAGGGGGTCCCGTACGGCTCCGGTCCGGCCGGCTCGGGTCAGTTCCCGCCGCCCCAGTACCCGGCCCCCCAGTCCCCGGCCCCCCAGTACCCGGCCCCGCCGTACCCCGCGCCCCAGCAGGCGACGCCCCCGTACCCGGCTCCCCCGTACCCGGCTCCCCAGTACCCGGCCCCCCAGGGTCAGTCCCGGCAGGGGGGCGCGGCCGCGCCCGACCAGCCGGACTTCCGCTGAGGCAGGTCGGTGTCCGCTCCGAGCTTCCCCCCGTCCCGCGTCCCGCCCGGTGGCTTCCCGTCGCCGGGGGCCGCCGGACCCTCCTTCCCGGCCCCCACGGGTCCGCCGGCGCGTTTCGCCGCGCCGCCGGACGACTCGGGGGCGGTCGGGTCGGTCCTGCAGACCCCGACCCGGGCCACCATCCCGCTCAACAAGCTGGCCCCCGAGGCGGCGTTGCGCCGGCTGGAGCTGACCATCGTGCGCCGGCTGGAGGGCTACCTGCAGGGTGACCACCTGGGCCTGCTTCCCGGCCCGGGCTCGGACGCCAACGACGCCCGGCTCTACATCGCCGGGGAGGACGACGTCCGCAAGATCGACTGGTCGGTGACCGCCCGGACGACCGTGCCGTACGTCCGCGACACCATGTCGGACCGCGAGCTGGAGGTCTGGGCGCTGCTCGACGTGACCCCGTCGATGAACTGGGGCACCGAGGGCGTGACCAAGCGCGACCTGGGGATCGCCGCGGTGGCCACCATCGGCTTCCTGAGCCAGAAGATGGGGGACCGCTTCGGCGGCTACATCATGCGCCCCGACACCCTGCGACGGCTGCCGGCCCGCTCGGGCCGCTCGGCGCTGTACGGGCTGCTCCGCACCATGCTGACCGAGCCGTTCGTCGCCGACCACGCCAGCGGCCCGATGACCCTGGCCGCCGGAGTGGAGCAGTTGTCCCGCACCCAGCGGCGCCGCGGGCTGCGGGTGGTGGTGTCGGACTTCCTGACCCCCGGTGACCACGAGCTCGACCCCAACGTCGAGCCGGAGTGGGAGCGCAGCATGCGGCGGCTGGCCGTCCGCAACCAGGTGCTGGCCATCGAGGTGGTGGACCGGCGCGAGGTCGAGTTCCCCAACGTGGGCGACATGCTCATCCGCGACCCCGAGACCGACTTCGAGCGCTACGTCAACACCGCCGACCCCGACGCCCGAGCCCGGATGGACGCCGCGTCGGCCGCCCAGCGGGAACGAATCCGGCTGTCCCTTCGTCGTGCTGGTGTCGGGCACATCCAGCTGCGGACCGACCGCGACTGGGTGCAGGACATCGCCAGGTTCGTCCTGGCCTACCGACGGGTGGCGAGCATGCTGCACGCCCCACCCCAGGGGGTGACCAGATGACGCAGCCAGTCGGACTCGTGCCGCAGCTGGCCTTCCTGTCCCCGGACCGTCTGCTGATCCTGCTGGTCATCCCGCTGCTGGTGCTGGCGTACGTCCTCGCCAGCCGGCGCAAGAACCGCCGGGGGATGCGGTTCACCAACACCTCGATGCTGGACGTGGTCGTGCCGCGGCAGTCGCAGTGGCGCCGGCACGTGGCCGTCGCGCTCTCGCTGCTCAGCCTGATCACCCTGACCGCCGCGTTCGCGCGGCCCAAGACCGAGGTGCTGGTGCCCCGCGAGCGCGCCACCGTCGTGCTGGTCATCGACGCGTCGCTGTCCATGCAGGCGACCGACGTGGCGCCGACCCGGCTGGACGCGGCCAAGAAGGCCGCGGTGGACTTCGTGAAGCAGCTGCCGGAGAAGTACAACGTCGCGGTCGTCTCGATGGCGGGGGCGGCGGCCATCCTGGTCCCGCCGACCACGGCGCACAACACCGTCGAGAACGCGATCCTCAGCATCCAGCTGCAGGAGTCGACCGCCATCGGGGAGGGCATCACCACCGCGCTGCGCGCCCTGCAGCAGGCGCCCAAGGACCCGGCCAACCCCGGTTCCGTCGCGCCGGGGGCCATCGTCCTCCTGAGCGACGGGTCCAACACCGCGGGCCGCGCCCCGCAGCAGGCGGCGACCGAGGCCAAGGCGGCCAAGGTGCCGATCTACACCATCGCGTACGGGACCGAGAACGGGTTCGTCGACCTGGACGGCAAGCGGCAGCCGGTCCCGGTGTCGCACGAGGAGATGCGTCAGATCGCCCAGCTGTCCGGTGGCCAGTACTTCGCCGCGGCCACCGCCGACCAGCTCAAGACCGTGTACGAGAACATCGGCTCCGAGGTGGGCTACGAGAAGGCCGACCGCGAGGTCACGGCCCGTTTCGCCGGCTACGGCCTGGCCCTGGCCGTGCTCGCCGCCCTCGGTGCCATCTCCCTGGGAGCCCGGTGGCCATGATCCTCCCGATGCTGTCCTTCGTGGAGCCCAGCCGGCTGTTGCTGATGGCGATCATCCCGGCCCTGGTCGGGTTCTATCTCTGGCTGGTGCAGCGCCGCCGCCGCCGCAACGCCAAGCTCGGCCGGACGATGTTCGACCTGGTCATCCCGCGTGACCGGACCTGGCTCCGGCACGTCGCGGTCGGCCTGTCCATCCTCAGCCTGCTGACCCTCACCCTGGCCTTCGCCAAGCCCAAGGACCAGGTGGCCGTGCCGCGGGAGCGGGCCACCATCGTGGTCACCATCGACGTGTCGCTGTCCATGCAGGCGACCGACGTCGAGCCCAACCGGCTGGACGCCGCCAAGGCCGCGGCCGAGGCGTTCGTGACCTCCCTGCCGCCCAAGTTCAACGTCGCCCTGGTCTCCTTCGCCGGCACCGCCACCACGCTGGTGCCCCCGACCCTGGACCGCGGCGCGGTCAGCTCCGCCATCCAGGCGCTGCAGCCGGAGACGTCCACGGCCATCGGTGAGGGCATCTACACCTCGCTGGCCGCCCTGGCCCAGGTCCCGCCGGACCCCGACAACCCGAAGGCGGTCGTCCCGGCCCGGATCGTGCTGCTGAGCGACGGCAAGACCCAGTACGGCCGGCCCTCGGACCAGGCCGCCCAGCAGGCCCGCAGCCAGAAGGTCCCGATCTACACGATTGCGTACGGGACCGCCGACGGGTACATCGAGATCAGCGGCCGACGGGAGCCGGTCCCGGTGGACCGGGCCGAGCTGGCCCGGGTCTCCAAGATCTCCGGGGGAGAGGCGTACACGGCGACCTCCGCCGGCCAGCTGCGCCAGGTCTACAAGGACATCGGCAGCTCGGTGGGTACCGAGAAGGTCGACAAGGAGGTCACCTCCCGGTACGCCGGCTTCGGGCTGGCCTTCGCCATCCTGGCCGCGATGGGGCTGATCTCGCTCGGCGCCCGCTGGCCCTGACCGACCCCCGTTCGTGACTTCCCTTCCTCACAGGCGTATAACGAGGGCAGGGAGTCGCCCCGGGCCTTGCGGACTCGCTCGACGCGGCTGTCACCCACGACCGTCTCAACGGAGAGGCTTGTCCATGGCACGCATTCGGGGGAGGTCTGCGGCGGGAATCGCTGCGGCCGCATCCATGTTCCTGGTCGCCGCACCGCTCACGGTGCCCGCCCAGGCCGCACCACAACCGGTCCTGGACCGGGCCCTGCCGCGCTCGCCCGAGCTGTCGGAGACCACCCGGCTGTCGGAGCGTCGGGCGCTGGTCACCGGTGAGGACGGCTGGGTGCTGTCCTCGGCCGACGGCCGTTATCCGGCGGCGGGCTTCCACACCCGCGGTGAGATGGGCGGGTTCTGGACCCCGAACCTCAAGCTGCTGGACGGCATGTGGTTCGGCATCAACGGCGACTGGGTCGGCAAGGGCACCAGGACCACCTCCGGGTGGGGCTACGTGCGCACCGATCTGCCCGTGACCCACGGCGTGGCCGCGAGCCGGACCGACCTGGTGCCCGACGGGGTGTCGGGGGCTCTGGTCGGGCTCAGCCTGCGCTCGGACCGGACCCGGACCGTCACCTTGCGGGCCGACGCCCATTCCGAGCTGATGGGCTCCTACCCGTGGGGGGAGACGACCCCCAGCCAGAAGACGGTCAACCTGGCCGACACCGCCCGGGTCGCCGGCTCCCACCTGGTCTTCACCGACAAGGGGACGCCGCCGGACTCCAACGGTGAGTCCCACAACTGGGCCGCCGCGGTCGGGTCGAGCCTGACCCCCACCGCCACTGCGACCGGGCGGGACTACCGCGGCCCGCAGGACCCCGCCGTCGTCTGTCCCGCATCGGGGCCGACCGCTCCGACCCAGCCGCCGCTCTGCGACGACACCGAGTACGGCAACGGGGCCGGCGGCCAGCTGACCTACCGCGTACGCCTCAAGGCCGGGGCCACGACGACGGTCTGGTTCGGGGTCGGCGGATCCACCAAGGGGGCCGGACCGGCGCAGGCCGAGCTCCGGGCCGCCCTGTCGGACCCGGTCGCCGCCCTGCAGTCCAAGCTGGCCGACCGGCGTACGGTCAACGCCTCCAGCAACGTGTCGCTGCCCGGTGACCCGCTGCTCGCCCAGAGCGTGGCCTGGTCCAAGCAGATGCTCGCCGCCTCCGTCCAGGAGTCGACCGACGTCCACCTCCGCGTGGTCAACGCGGGCAAGGCCTACCCCAAGCCGACGGCGACCCTGCGGTCGATGCGCTGGCTCGGCGCCGGCTTCCCCGACTACCCGTGGCTGTTCGGCACCGACGGGGAGTACACCGCGTACGCCGCCGTCGCCGCCGGCCAGTTCGGTCCGATCAAGGACCACCTGCGCGCACTCCGGGACGTCTCCCAGGCCGTCAACGGGGGCAGCGGCAAGATCGTGCACGAGGTCACCCCCGACGGCTCGGTCTACTTCGGGGCCAACGCCGACCCCGGCAACACCGATGAGTCCTCCAAGTACCCCTCCGCCGTCGCCCTGGTGTGGCGCTGGACCGGGGACCGGGCCTTCCTGAAGGACCTCTACCCGGCCAGCGTGAAGGCCATGCGGCACGTCGCCTCGCTCGACGCCGACGGCGACGGCTGGCCCGAGGGCCTCGGCAACGTCGAGCGCAACGGGATGGGACAGGAGAAGCTGGACAACGCGGTGTACGCCATCCGTGGCTACGCCGACCTGGCCGACCTGGCTCGCGCCCGGGGTGACGTGAAGACCCGCCGCTGGGCGACCGACCACGCCGAGCGGCTGCTGCGGACCTTCGAGAAGACCTGGTGGTACGGCGGGGACACCCGCTCCTACGCCGACTCGCTGAAGGACCCGGGCAACGTCCAGGTGTTCCAGCGGCACTGGATCGGGCTCACCCCCACCGACGCGGTGCTGCCGGCCCTGCCGGGCCGGGCCTCGGCTCCGCTGGCCTCGCGCGCCCACGCGGTGGCCACGCTCAAGGAGCACGAGGAGCCCTGCTACACCGGCCCGCTCGGGCTCTACCACACCGGCACCGGGCCGACGTCGGCCACCGGCGGCAACACCGGGGCCAGCTGTGACTCGGTCGTCTCGGAGGTGCCCAGCGAGACGAGCATCTTCACCCTCAACTCCGCGATCGCGGCGGTCAGCGAGGGCAACTACGGCCGGCTGGGCGCCGGCCAGCAGGGCGTCTACACCCACGGCAACGCCAAGGCTCAGCTCGACCCGAGCCTGTGGGAGATGCCCGGCATGATGCCGGAGATCGTGCCCGGCGGATCCTTCGGGGCCAACATCGACAAGCGCTTCACCGAGCGCTCGATGGTGATGCAGGCCTGGGGGGCGTACGGGGTGCTGTGGCCCGTCATCCACCAGTACCTGGGGGTCTCGCCCGACATGGGCCGGGGCCGGGTCACCGTGGTCCCGCAGGTGCCCGCGGGTCAGACCACCGCGTCGGGGAGCAGGATCCTGCTCGGCCGGTCGAGCATCGACGTGACCGCCCGGCACCAGGGTCAGCGCTACGAGACCACCGTCACCCGGCACGCCCGGATGGCTCTCACGGTCGGGGCGACCCTGCCCCGCGGCTCCCACGTGGCCTCGGTCCGGGTCAACGGGACCAAGGTGAAGGCCAAGCTGGTCACGACGACCCGGGGCCTGGAGGTCCGGGTCCCGGTCGGTCAGGGTCAGGGCCGCACCACCCTGGTGGTGACGCGCTCCTGAGGTCGGTCCACGGGTCAGCACCGGGGGCGGGTCGGCGAGGCCGGCCCGCCCTCGGTGCTCCCCGTTAGGCTGGCGGGATGGGGTCCGTAGCGAGCAACCTGGCGGACGTGCAGGCCCGGATCGAGCGGGCCTGTCGCGACGCCGGTCGGGACCCGGCCGAGGTCCGGCTGATGGTGGTGAGCAAGACCCACCCGCCGGAGCTGGTGGCGGAGGCGTACGCGGCCGGCGCCCGGCTGTTCGGGGAGAACAAGGCCCAGGAGGCCGCCGCCAAGGCCGCGGCCCTGACCGACCTCCCGGACCTGCGGTGGGCCATGATCGGCCACCTGCAGACCAACAAGGCCAAAGACGTGGTCGGGTTCGCCGACGAGTTCCACGCCCTCGACTCCACCAAGCTCGCCGGCGCGCTGGACCGCCGGCTGCAGGAGCTGGGGCGGAGCCTGGACGTCTTCGTCCAGGTCAACTCCTCCGGCGAGGACAGCAAGTCCGGGCTGCCGCCGGCGGAGGTGGAGGCGTTCGCGGTCGAGCTGCAGGCGTACGCCGGCCTGCGGGTCCGGGGGCTGATGACCCTGGCCGTCTACTCCGAGGACCGCGACGAGGTCGCCGCCTGCTTCGCGCGGATGCGCGACCTGCAGACCCGGCTGCGTCACCTCGATGCCGCCGCCGGCAGCTACGACGAGCTGTCGATGGGGATGTCGGGGGACTACGAGCTGGCGATCGCGTACGGCGCCACCACCGTCCGCGTCGGTCAGGCCCTGTTCGGCGCCCGCTGAGCCCTGAGGGATGTCGCAGGCCCGCCCAGGGGTTCAGTCGGCCCGCGGCACGGTGGTGGAGTGGCGGTGGACCAGGGTCGGGGTGACCAGCTGCGCCCCGGGGGGGAGCCCCGGGTCGGCCAGCCGCGCCACCAGGACGGCTGCGGCCCGCACCCCGATCTGGTGGCTCAGCCCGTCGACCGTGGTCAGCCGCAGCAGGTGGGCCGAGGCCAGGGCTGAGTTGTCGTAGCCGATCAGCGACACGTCCTCGGGGTAGCGCAGCCCGGCGTCGTGCAGGGCTCCGGCGACCCCCAGCGCCATGGTGTCGTTGGCCGCGAAGATGGCGGTCAGGTCGGGTCGCTCGGCCAGCAGCCGCCGCGCCGCGTGGTAGCCGTCCGCCTCGGTGGCGGTCCCCGGCGCCGCGTACACGGGAGCGGGGAGCCCGGCTGCGGTCATCGTCGCGACGAACCCCTCGGCCCGACGGCGGGCCGCCCCGCCGGGCCCCGTCAGGTGGCCGACCCGACGGTGCCCGAGGTCGAGCAGGTGGCGGGTGGCCAGTCGGCCGCCGGTCAGGTCGTCGTTGGCCACCACGTCGGCGCCGGCGATCGCGTGGTCGCGACCGCCCACGACGACCACGGGCACGTCCCCGGTCACCCCGGACAGCTCGTCCGTGGGCTCCATGGCCACGACGACGGCGTCGACCCGGAGGGACAGGAAGCCGTCCAGGGCGGAGCGCGCCGAGCCGCTGACCGTGCTGTCGGCCACGGCGACCCGGTAGCCCAGCGGGGTCAGGGTCTGCTGCATCCCGGCCAGCAGCTCCACGAACCACAGGTTGCGGTAGTCGTCGAGCATCACCCCGACGGTTCGGGTGCTGGTGGAGGCCAGCGCGGCGGCGGCGGCGCTGGGGCGGTAGCCCAGCTCCGTGATGGCCGCCTGGACCGCGGCCCGGCGCGCAGGGGAGACCTGGGGTGAGTTCCGCAGCACGAGCGAGACCAGCGACTTGGAGACCCCGGCCGCCGCAGCGACGTCGTAGATCGTGGGCCGCCGCTCGGACGGCCGCGGATCGCTCTCAGACATGGCACCTTCCGGACATTGACAGGACAAACAGACGTACCTACGCTGGATGGAGCGCTCCAATCCGGGGCCATCGTAGCCGACCGCCTCGGTCGGCCGGTCTCAGTGAGGAGAGTCCATGGCGCAAGGTCTGGGTGTCGCCGTCATCGGCGCAGGGATGGCGGGCAAGGCGCACGCGGCGGCGTACCGCGTCGCCCCGACGTTGTTCGACCCGGTGCTGCCGCCGATCCGCCTGGTGTCCATCGGGGACGCCAACCCGCAGTTCGGCGACGTCGCCGCCCGCCGGTTCGGCTACGAGCGCACCGACGCGTGCTGGCAGGCGATCGCCGAGTCCGACGACATCGACGTGGTCAGCGTGGTGGTCGCGAACCGCCTGCACCTGGAGATCGTGGAGGGGCTGCTGGCGGCCGGCAAGCACGTCCTGTGCGAGAAGCCGCTGGCCGACACCCTGGCGAGCGCCCGGGCCATGGCCGACCTCGCCGCCGGGGCGAGCGGGCTGGCCCGGGTCGGGTTCACCTACCGGCGCACCCCCGGTATCGCCTACCTGAAGGAGCTCCTCGACACCGGTGTGCTCGGCCGGGTGCTGCACGTGAGCGGGCGCTACTGGACCGACTACGGCGCCAGTCCACAGGCCCCGATGAGCTGGCGCTACCAGGGCGGCCCGGGATCCGGTGCCCTGGCCGACGTGGGCTCGCACCTGTCGTACGTGGCCGAGTTCCTGGCCGGCGACCTGCAGTCGGTCAGTGGGGGCCGGCTGAGCACGGTCATCGGAAGCCGTCCGCTGCCGCTGGCGGCCGTGATGGGCCACGACCACGTGGCGGTCAGCGACGAGCACGCCGACGTCGAGAACGACGACTACGCGGCCTTCTCCGCCACCTTCGCCGGCGGGGTGGGGGCCTTCGAGGTCTCCCGGGTCGCCGCCGGCCACGCCAACTCCCTGATCGTCGAGGTGTTCTGCGAGAACGGCGCGGCCACCTTCGACCAGCGCCGGCCCGCCGAGATCGGCCTGTTCCTGAACGAGGGCCCGACGGCCCGGAACGGCTACCGGCAGGTCCTGCTCGGCCCCGAGCACCCCTACCTCGCCTCCGGCCTGGCCATGGACGCCGTCGGGGTCGGGTTCGGCCAGAACGACGCCTTCGCCTACCAGGCGCGGGCCTTCCTGGAGGAGGTGGCCGGGGTCGACCCCACGGCCGCCCTTCCCCCCTGCGCCACCTTCGCCGAAGGTGTCCACAACATGGAGATCCTGGCCGCCGTGAGCGAGTCAGCCCTCCACCACGGAAAGGTCGTCTCCCTGTGAAGTTCGGCGTCTACACCGCGATCCTGCACGACCGGCCCCTGCCCGAGGCCCTCGACGTCATCGCCGGGCTCGGTCTCGAGGCGGCCGAGATCAACGCCGGCGGGTTCCTGCCGCCGGTGCACATCCCGATCGACGACATCCTGGCGAGCCAGTCCGCGCGCGAGGACTACCTGGGCATCTTCGCCGAGAAGGGCATCGAGCTCGCCGGCCTGAACGTCAACGGCAACCCGCTGCACCCGCATCCCGCCATCGGTCCCCGGCACGCCGAGGACCTGCGTCGGGCCATCCGGGCGGCCGGCGCGTTGGGCCAGACCCGGGTGGTGACCATGTCGGGGCTGCCCGGCGGCGAGGCCTCGGCCACCGTGCCGAGCTGGACGGTCAACGCTTGGAACTCCGGCGCGCTGGACGTCCTGGACTACCAGTGGGAGCAGGTGGCGGTCCCGTTCTGGCGGGAGATCGACGCCCTGGCCGCCGACCACGGGGTTACGGTGGCCATCGAGATGCACCCGCAGAACCTGGTCTTCAGCCCGCCGACGATGCTCGAGCTGATCGAGCGGGTCGGGGCCACCCACATCGGGGCCGAGATGGACCCCAGCCACCTGTTCTGGCAGGGGATGGACCCGGTGGCGGCGGTGGAGTTCCTCGGGCCGGTCGTGGTCCACGCGGCGGCCAAGGACGTCCGGATCAACCCGAACTGCACCGTCTACGGCGTCCTGGACAACCGCTTCCGGCGGCTGCGGGCCGACGAGGACCGGGTGGGGCTGGGCGGTCACGAGTTCGTCAACGAGTGGCCGAGGGACTCGGCCTGGGACTTCGTCGCCCTCGGCCACGGGCACGACCAGGACTTCTGGTCGGCGTTCGTCCAGGCCCTGTACGCCGTCGACCCGGAGATGGCGGTCAACATCGAGCACGAGGACGTCTCGCTCGGGCGCATCGAGGGTCTGCAGGCGGCCGCCGAGGTGCTGAAGAAGGCCGCGGCGACCCTGCCGGCCTGAGCGCCGTGCGCCGGCGTGCGCCACGGAGCACACTGGTCGGGTGCCGCCCACGACGTACGCCGACCTGCTCGCCGAGCGGGTGGCCCAGGCCGAGGCCCAGCGGGGTGAGCTGGTCGCGGCGATCGAGCAGATGCGGCTGGCGCGCAGCCTGACCTTCGCCGACGACGAGCACGACCCGGAGGGCTCCACGGTGTCGCTGGACCAGGCCCGCGACGTCGCCCTGCTCGTGCGGGCCGAGCAGACGCTGGCCGAGCTCCGGGCGGCTCAGCAGCGACTCGCGGCCGGGACCTACGGCGACTGCGAGGGCTGCGGCCGCGCCATCCCGCCCGAGCGACTCCGGGCCCGGCCCGAGGCTCGGCTCTGCGTGCCCTGCTCCGCCGCCTCCGGAACGGCCCGGCGGCCCTGAGTCGGGCTACCGGCTGACTCTCGACCAGCGGAGATCCCGGAGGCACAGCAGCCGGACCCGATGGGTCCGGCTGCGGTGCGGGTGTGGCCCGTGGTGGCTAACCGCGGACGAGCACCACCACCCGGCGGTTCGGCGCCCGGTCCCTCGTGGACCCGCCGATGACGACCGGGCGCGTAGACCCGTAGGCCTTCTTCGTCCGCGACGTCACCTGCGGCGCGTACGTCTTGACCAGGTCGCAGACGACGCCGGCCCGCCGCGTGGACAGCGCCTTCTCCCGGGAGGAGATGCCGCCGAAGTCGGCGTAACCCTCGCAGGTGATCGCCTTCACGTAGTGGAGGCTCCCGACGAAGGCCTTCACCTCCGCCTTGCCCTTCGCCGTCAGCGTGGCGTTGTCGAAGGCGAACAGGGTGTCCAGGTTGGCGGCCTGACCGGGCTGCAGCTGCCGCCCCCTCAGCGACGCCCCGGACATGGCGACCTTGCCGTCAGCGGACCGCATGGTCGCCTTGGTCGCGCGGACCGGGCCCCGGTAGGAGGCCGGGTGCTTGGGCACCGGCACCAGCTTGGCCCAGGTGGCCTTGCTGAGCGGGTCAGTGAACCAGGCGACGGTGGCCACCCTGACCGGACCGGCAGCCTTGCCGGCGCCGACCGCGTTGACGGCGCGGACGGCGACCGCGAACGTGGTCCCGTTCAGGACCGGCGCCAGGGTCACCCTGATCGGGGCAGTGCCGGTCGTGATGGCCTTCTTCCAGGTCTTCCCGCCGTTGAGGCTCAGCTGGTAGCCGGTCACCTTGGTGCCGCCGTTGTCGGCGGGGGCGGTGAAGGCAAGGGCGAGCTTGCGGTCGCCGGGGGTGACCCTCAGCGCCTGCGGTGCCGACGGACGACCGGTGAGGAGGGTCTTGCTCGAGGTTGTCGCCGGGCCGAACCCGGTCCCGTACAGGTTCTCCTGGGCGTTCGTGGCGGCCACCGTGAAGGTGTAGCGGACGCCGGTCGTCAGCCCGTGGAAGGTGCAGCTGGTCCCGGCGGAGGCACAGCTGGCGCCTCCTGGGGCGGCCAGCACGCGGTAGCCGGTGATCGCCGCTCCGCCGTCGGACAGGGGAGCCTTCCAGCTGACGGTCAGCGCACCCTCGTGCACCGAGGTGGTGATGCTGCTGACCTTGCCCGGCTTGCCCGCCGGCATGCCCGAGATCGCATTCGACCGGGCGCTGAACCCGGCGCCGTTGACCGCGCGGACGGCGACCTGGTAGGTGACCCCGTTCGTGAGCTCGGGGAGGAAGCCGATCCGCTCGCCCCCCGCGATGTCGAAGGTGGCCGCCGGCATCCAGTCACGGTCGTCGACCCGGACCTCGTAGCCGACGACGGCCGAGCCGTTGTCCGCCGTCGACTCGTTGAACCCGTAGACCAGGCCCCCGTCCTGGGACGCGACCTTCACCAGCTGAGGGGCGGCCGGCACGCCGGCCGGGGTGACCTCGGACGAGGGCTCGGACTCCGTGGAGCTCCCGACGTCGTTGGTGGCGATGACGGTGAAGGTGTATCCGGTGCCGTTCTCGAGGCCGGTGACCACGCACGGGCTGGCCGCGCAGTCGACGGTCCTCCCGGTCTGGGTGACCCTGATGCTGTAGCCGGTGATCTTTGAGCCGTTGCTGTCCGGGGTGCTGAAGGAGACGGTTGCTTCGCTGTCACCGCGGACCGCGGTCACCTCGGTCGGGGTGCCCGGCTTGTGCGCCGGGGTGACCGACAGGTCACCGATGGCCTCGCCGGCGCCGACATTGTTCAGAGCACGGACCGCCACCACGTATCTGGTGCCGTTGGTCAGCCCGTCCACCGTTGCGGTGAGCTCGGTGTCGCCGGTCGTGGTCAGGGCGGTCCAGGTGTGACCGTCGTCGAGACTGACCTCGTAGCCGGTGATGGCCGATCCGCCATTGTCGGACGGGGCGGTGAAGGTGAGGGTGGCGGACCCGTTGCCGCGCTCCACGCGGACCTCCGTGGGAGCGCCGGGCACGGTCGCCGGGGTGACCTCGTTCGAGGCGTCGGAGGCGCTGGAGAGGCCGGCCTTGTTGAGAGCGGCCACGGTGAACGTGTAGGCGGTGCCGTTGGTCAGCCCCTCCACCGTGCACGGGCTGGCGTCGCACTCGGTGACGGTGCCGTCGGGCAGCGTCGTGATGTGGTAGCGGGTGATCGATGCTCCGCCGTTGTCGCCGGGCGGGGTGAAGGTGACGGTGGCGGAGCCGTTCCCGGCGTCCGCGGTGATCTCAGTGGGGGCACTCGGGGTGCCGATCGGGTCGGCGGAGCCGGCGGGGACCGAGGCGGAGCGGCCGACGTCGTTCATGGCCTGCAGGTTGAGCGTGTAGCTGTCGCCGTTGGTGAGCTGGGTGACGACGCACGGGGAGGCCAAGCACACGGTCTCGTTGTCGGTCTCGGCCACAGTCACGACGTAGCCGGTGACCTCCGAGCCGCCGTTGTCGGCCGGCGCGGTGAAGCTGACCGTCGCCGACGTGCTGCCGGCCTCGACCGTGACGTCGGTCGGAACGCCAGGCACGGTCGCGGGGGTGACCGGCTCGGACGCCTCGCTCAGCGCGGACGGGCCCAGGCTGTTCGTCGCGGTGACCTGGAAGGTGTAGCCGGTGCCGTTGGTCAGGCCGGTCACCTCGCACGGGCTGGCGTCGCATTCGGTGACGACGTCACCGGGGGCGGAGAGGACGGTGTACCCGGTGATGGGGGTGCCGCCGTCGTTGGCCGGAGCCGCGAAGGTGACGGTAGCGGATCGGTCACCGCGGACGGCGGAGACGCCGGTCGGGGCGCCAGGGACACCGCGGACCTGCACGGTCGAGGTGGCGGTGGCGAGACCGGAGAACGGGGTGCTCGCGCCGATGGTCTGGTCGCCGTACTCCACGACGTAGCCGGAGGTGGCGGCGTAGGACGCCAGGTCGTTCCAGTTGCCGCGGGCGCCGCCCCAGTTGGTGACGGCGACCCATTCGCCGTTGTAGTTGTTCGGCTCCCCCGGGGCCCAGGAGTTGAAGATGCTGGGGTCGCTGATGTTGGCGCAGCCGAACATCCAGTTGGCACAGGTGGTGATTTCCTTCCCGGCCAGCGGGCCGTCGGCCCACTTCCAGTACCGGTACGGGTACTCGTCGTCCGCGTGGGCCCCGAACCAGACGTTCGCGGCGCCGTCGATGCGGCTGGACACCAGTTCGTTGACCTCAGCGGACGGGATCGTCGCGAGGTAGCCCGGCTGGCCGAGGAAGCTGAGGCTGCTCGCCTCGACGCGCGCGGAGTCCCAGTCGACCCCCGAGGGGACGTACTGGTAGAAGTGCTGGTTCGACGGGGAGTAGACGAAGCCGTCGACGGCGGCCAGCGCGGTCACCGTGACCTTCGCCGAGACCGTGGTGTCGGCGCCGGAGGTGAGCTCCAAGGAGGCCAGGCCCACGTTCAGCTCGTCACGGACACCGGAGAAGGTGATGGAGGCGTCCCCGGCCCAGTGGTTCCCGAAGGCCAGGTCAAGGCCGCTGGGGTCGGTGACGGTGAGCGTTCCGGCGTCAGTGCTGACGGTGACCTGAATGGCGGAGTCGGCCTCGAGGCCGGAGACGCTGGCCCCGGTCAAGGGTGTCGTCGAGCTCGGGGCGACCACCAGCACGTCGGTGGAGGTGGTCGTGAGCAGATCGGCGGCCGAGGCCGCCGGGGTGGCCACTGCGACGGTCAGCGTGGTCAGGGTCAGCGCGACCAGGACGGAGCAGGTGCGGCGTGCTGCGCCTGCCCAGCGTGGGGGAGTCATGCGGATGGTGCTCCTTCGACCCCCGAGGTCGGCGTGGCTGCTGAAGCAGTTGACCCGAACTCTATCCGCGCCCGGCCCGACCCGGGGTCGGTTCGAGGGCCAGATCGGGTCGGCATGCCGCGGTTCCCCGTCGACCGTCAGCGCACCATGACCGTGCCGCAGCTCGGGAGGAGCTGAGACTCAGGCCCGGGGTGGGCCGGGCAGGTTGTCGATGGCCAGGACGGGGAGGTCGTCGGCGGGGACGAAGCCGAACAGCTGGCCGAGGAACGACTGCTGGGCCTCGATCGACGCGCGGATCGTCTCGGACCGGCGGAAGCCGTGGCCCTCGCCCTCGAAGACCAGGAGCGCCACCGGCAGCCCCTTGGCCCGGGCCGCGGCGGCCATCTCCTCGGCCTGGTTCAGCGGCACGACCTGGTCGTCGGTGCCCTGCAGCAGCAGGATCGGCGCGGCCAGCTCGTCGACGTGGTGGATCGGGGAGCGGTCGTCGTAGACCGCCTTGTCCTGCGGGTAGGGCCCGACGAGCCCGTCGAGGTAGCGCGACTCGAACTTGTGCGTGTCGGTGGCCAACGCCTCCAGGTCGCCGACGCCGTACTGGCTGATGCCGGCCGCGAAGGTCCGGGTCGAGGTCAGGGCGCGCAGGGTGGTGTAACCCCCCGCGCTGCCGCCCTTGACCGCCAGCCGCTGCGGGTCGGCCAGCCCCCGGTCGCCCATGGCCTCCGCCCCGGCGGCACAGTCGGCGACGTCGACCAGCCCCCAGCGGCCCTGCAGACGGTCCCGGTAGGCCCGCCCGTAGCCGGTGCTGCCGCCGTAGTTGACGTCCAGGATCGCGTAGCCGCGGGTGGTCCAGAACTGGTACGCCAGCCGGAAGCCGGCGGGGGAGAACGAGGTCGGGCCGCCGTGCGACACGGTGACCAGCGGCGGCAGGGTGCCCGCCGGGGCGGTGACCTCGGCGTTGCGCGGCGGGTAGAACCAGCCGTGCACCTCGCCGGCCTCGCCGGGCCAGCTGACGGCCTGGGCCCGGGACACCGAGGCCGGGTCCAGCACCGTAGCGCTGGAGACCCGCACCTGCTCCCAGTCCGGGGTCGCGGCGCTCGGCCCGGTCAGGTCGGCGAGGGCGAGCACGGCGGGCCGGTCGGCGAAGCTGAGCACGGCGGCCACCCGGCCGTGCCCGACGGCGATCGCGTCGGCGGCCACCCCCGGCTCGGTCAGGACCCGGAGATCGCTGGTGCTCAGGGTGAGCACGGCGAGCGACTCGGCCCCGGAGCGGTTCAGGGTGCAGAGCAGGTGGTCGTCGTCGAGGACCGCGTACGGGGTCTGGCCGAGCACCCACTGCGGCCCGCAGAACTCGGCGTCGGTGGGGTGCAGGGGGGTGCTGACCCCGTCGGACCAGGCGTAGAGGTTCCACCAGTCGGTGCGGTCGGAGACGTACGCGAGCCGACCGTCGGGCAGCCAGCGCGGCGCCACCGCGGACTCCCCGGGACCGCCCGCGACCACGACCGGGTCGCCGGCCAGCCGCCAGCCGCCGTCGGTGCCCACGGGGGCCACCCGGATCTCGGTGGAGTCCCACGGCATGTTGGGGTGGTCCCACTGGGTCCAGGCCAGCCGGCCGTCGCGGCTGAGCTCGGGCGTGGAGTAGAAGTCGGCGCCCCGGCAGAGCACGGCCCCGCCGTCGGCGTTGGGCCCGGCCAGGTCGAGGGCGACGATGGTGTTCTCGGCCTCCCCGGCGCCGCCGTGGTCCTCCCGGACCGCCAGCACGAGCGACCGGTCGGGGTGCACGCGGATGTCGGCGTAACGGAGGCTGCCGGGCGGGGTGATGGCGGTGGCCGACCCGTCGGGGCCGAGCCGGTAGAGCCGTCCGTCGCTGAACTCGGAGTAGACGAGCTCACCGCCGGCGACGGCGTACTCCCCGCCGCCGTACTCGTGCACCCGGTCCCGCAGGTACGCCGGGGCCGGGGTCAGCTCCTGGGCCTCGCCGCCGCTGAGGTCGCGCCGCCAGAGGCTGGAACGGCCGCCCTGGTCGGCCCGCGACTCCAGCCAGTAGAGCCGCCCGTCGTCGATGGTGGGGGCGCCGAGGCCGGTCGAGCCCGAGGTGAGGTCGTCGATCGAGAGGGTCGAGACCCAGGATCCGTAGGGAGCAGTGGACATCCCGCCACTCTACGATTCGACCCGGCCGAGCCGCCCCGCCGCGGTCGCCCGAGGCGGATCCTCGCTTTCGCTGGTGCTGCTGTGACGGATGAGGCAGACTAGGGACTGCACATCGAATCCGCCGGGACGTACGGCCGAGGTATCGAGGATGTCGGGGAAGGCAGCCCTCACGTTGCCTGGTCTCGCGCCTGGAGGATCTGATGAGTACGACCCGTGGAGTCCTGTACGTCCACTCTGCGCCGTCGGCCCTGTGCCCGCACCTGGAGTGGGCGGTCGGCGGGGCCTTCGGCGCGCCCGTACGCGTCGAGTGGACCGCCCAGCCGATCGAGCGTTCCGCCTACCGGACCGAGTACGCCTGGACCGGTCCGGCCGGCACCGCCGCTCGGCTCGCCAGCGCGCTCAAGGGCTGGCAGAAGATCCGCTTCGAGGTGACCGAGGAGGCCACCGCGCGGACCGAGGCCGAGCGCTACTCCTACACCCCGACGCTGGGCGTCTTCCACGCCGTGACCGGCCTGCACGGCGACATCATGGTCCCCGAGGACCGGCTGCGGCACGCCATGGCCACGGCCTCCCTGGGGGGCCGGGGCCTCGCCGAGTCCCTGGACGAGCTGCTGGGCGTCCCGTGGGACAGCGAGCTGGAGCCCTTCCGCTACGCCGGCGACGGCGCTCCCGTGCGC